>NZ_JBEYFP010000782.1:0-2670 GCF_040634455.1 Kitasatospora sp. NPDC007106 | reverse complement strand
TGCCCTACCCGGTCGACCTCGCCGCAGCCGCCCGCGAGCTGCAGCGCCAGGTGACCCGCCGCGTGGGCCGTCTGACCGGACTCGAGGTCACCGAGGTCGCCCTCGCGATCCGTCGCCTCCTTCCCGAGGGCAGCGGCGGCCGCGTCCACTGACCCGCAGCGCACACCCCATCACCGAGCCCTTCCCGCGGGACACCGCCGGGGCATCCGCCCGCCCACCGCCACCAGATCTCAGGGAGAGCCGGCATGACACACCAGCCCCCGGCCGTCTCCGACCCGGACCCCGAATCCGCCACCGCGCAGGGTGGCCCGTCCGAAAGCAGCCCGGCCGGCACACCGGCGGCCCAGACCGAGCGCGGCCGTACGGCGTCGCGCTGGTGGTCCGAGCGGAGGGTTCCCGCCGCGATCGTGGCCCTCGTCGTCCTGGCAGCCTGCGCGCTCACGCTGTTCGACGTTGTCCGGGTGCGTACCGGCCACACGGCCGCCGCCTGGCGCAAGACCCTCGCCGACGAACTCGCCACCCGACCGATCGACGACCCGTGGGTCATCACCGGCGCGGCAGTGGCAGCCGTCCTCGGCCTGTTGCTGATCGTTCTGGCGCTCACCCCCGGCCGCCGGCACCTCCTGCCCATGGCAGTCCCCGACAACCCGGACGCACCACAGGCCGCACTCGACCGCGACGGCGCCGCCCGACTGCTGCGTGATGCCGCCCTACGGGTGCCGGGCGTCTCCCACGCCGACATCAGGGTGCGCCGGCGCCGGATCAACGCCCGCGCCCAGGTGGCCTTCCGCGACCTGGACACGGTGCGGACCGAGGTCACCGAAGCCTTGACAGCACAGCTCGACGCCCTCGCCCTGGCCCGTGTGCCCCGGCTCACGGTCCGGGCCCGGCGGCGCGGCCCGTGACCGTGCCACCGCAGCGCTACGGACCGCGTGCCCATCTTCACGGGAGACGACCTGATGAACTCTCACTCCGTCCTCAACCGGACCCTGCTGGCCGTCGCGGGCCTGGTCATGCTGGGCGGCGGCCTGCTCGTGCTGGTCGGAGCCCTGGACCTCTACCGGCGCTGGAGCCTCGACCCGCCTGCCGACTGGCCCCTCACCGGCCCGCACGACACCCTCGTGCCGGTCCGGGACCGCACCCGCTGGACGGACACGGACTGGTGGTGGCCGACCGTCATCGCCGCCCTGGCCGTCCTCACCGCCCTGGCCCTGTGGTGGTTCCTGGCACAACTGCGCCACCGGCACCCCGGACGCCTGCCGGTCGGCAACCCGCCCTGCGACGGCGTCGAACTGCACGACAGCGCCCTCGCCGACGCCCTGGCCGCCGACGCCTCCCGACTCCCCGGCGTCCACAAGGCGCAGGCCCACCTGACCGGTCAGGCCCACCACCCCCACGCCACCCTCGACCTCACCCTCGATCCGGACGCCCACCCCCGCGACATCCTCCCCGCACTGGAAGGCACCTTGAACCGCGCCCGCCGCAGCACCGGATGGGAGCAACTCCCCACGCGGGCCACGCTGCGGGTCGCCTCCCACCGGCCCCACCGCGCCGAATGACCGGCGATGACCAGGTCACGGCAACATCGGACAGGCCGGAGTGAGAGCCTCCCGTCGAGGCCCGGTGCCGACCGGTCCACCGCTACGGGCTTTGCCGTACCGGTGTCTTGGAGCGCGCCGCAGGAGTCCGAGGGCATCGAGGAGGGTGCGGCGGTCGGTCTGGCCATCGGCATGGGCGGTGACGGTGCGGCGGGTGCGGGCCGGGACCGCTTCCGGCAAGCCCGCGACCGCACGCGTTCTCGCTCGTCGTTCCTGGCGCTCGCCGCTACTGCAGTACTTTCAGTACCGCCAGGGAGAGCCGCTGTGCGGTGGGGCGAGGGTCCGCGCCGGGCAGGACGAGGTGGCTGATGGTCATCCGGACGGCAATGTCCGCCGCCGTGTCGATGAGGTCCTCATCCCGCTCGGGGAAGCGTTCCGTGAGCCACGTGCGCAGGAGGTTCTGCCCCGCGTCGAAGATCGGGTCCGCGCGTGCCGTGAGGTAGGGCAGCAGGCTGTCGGAGCCCTTTCTGGCGGCCAGGACGACAGCCCGGATGAGCGGGTTGCGGTGGGCTTCGGTGAGGACGAAGAAGACGGCTGCCTCCAGGGAGGCGCAGGGGTCCGGGAGCCCGGGGTAGAGGGTCAGCGCCACGCTTTCCAGGAACTCGCGTGTCTCTCTGAGCACCAGGGCCCGGCCGAGGCCCGCCCGGTTGCCGAACTCCTTGTAGACGGAGGGGCGGGACACCTCGGCGGCCGTGGCCACGGCCGACAGGCTTACTTGGTCCCAGCCCGAGGAACATGTCAGGTCGCGTGCGGCGTCCAGGACGCGCCGTCTCATGTGCTTGCGCCAGGCGACGCGTGGCGGATCGGGTATCGCCGCACGGGTGTCGAGTGGCCGTGCCCCGTCCGTGTGTCCAGTCATGAGGCGAGTCTGGCAGGAGCGGGGGCATGCTCGTGGGGTGCTCTGCGCGTGGGTGACGTGGAGGCCCGCCACCCGGGCCCGCGGGGGTGCCCGGGTGGCGGAGACGGGGAGGCTCCGGTGCCGTCAGGAGCGCTTGCGGCGGATCAGGAAGATGATTCCTCCGCCGAGCGCCAGTGCCGCCGAGAACCAGGTGCTGCGTCTGATAGCGGACCG
>NZ_JBEYFP010000781.1:0-2677 GCF_040634455.1 Kitasatospora sp. NPDC007106 | reverse complement strand
GTATATGATAGGGGGGGGGGGTGTGGGGAGGACATCCCTCGGGAGGTTGCCGCGGGGTCAGTTCGCCGTGCCGAAGCCGTCCAGGATGCGCTGGGCGGCCAGGGTCGCGGTCAGGGTGCCCTGCCGGACCTGCTCCTCCACGACGGGGACGAGCCGCCGCACCTCGGGGTGCTCGCGGAGCCGGGCGAGCAGCTGGTCGTGGACCATCGCCCACGTCCAGTCGACCTGCTGGTCGCGCCGCTTGGCGTCCAGGGCGCCGGTGGCGTCGAGCAGGCTGCGGTGCTGCTGGAGGCGGTCCCAGAGGACGTCCAGCCCGAGGCCGCCGAGGCCGCTGCAGGTGAGCACCGGCGGTGTCCAGGCGGCGTCCGGCGGCTGGAGCAGCCGCAGGGCGCCGGCCAGTTCGCGGGCGGCGGCCTTGGCGTCCCGCTCGTGCGGGCCGTCCGCCTTGTTGACGGCGACCAGGTCGGCCAGCTCCAGGACGCCCTTCTTGATGCCCTGGAGCTGGTCGCCGGTACGGGCGAGGGTGAGCAGCAGGAAGGAGTCCACCATGCCCGCCACGGTGGTCTCCGACTGCCCGACGCCGACCGTCTCCACCAGGACGACGTCGTAGCCGGCGGCCTCCATCACCACCATGGACTCGCGGGTGGCGCGGGCCACGCCGCCGAGCGTCCCGGAGGTGGGGGAGGGCCGGACGAAGGCGTTCGGGTCGACGGAGAGCTTCTCCATCCGCGTCTTGTCGCCGAGGATGGAGCCGCCCGTCCGGCTGGACGTCGGGTCGACGGCGAGCACCGCGACCCTGTGCCCCATGCCGGTGAGCATGGTGCCGAGGGCCTCGATGAAGGTCGACTTGCCCACACCGGGGACACCGGTGATGCCGACCCGGACGGCCCGGCCGGAGTGCGGCAGCAGGTCGACCAGCAGCCGCTGGGCGAGCTCGCGGTGGTCGGGCCGGATGGACTCGACGAGGGTGATGGCCCGCGCGATCCAGGCGCGCGAGCCGTCCAGGACACCCTGCCGGTACTGGTCGAGGTCGATCGTCCGGGCCACGGCTCAGCGGCTCACAGCTCGTGGCCGAGGTCGGCGGCGAGCGAGGTGAGCAGGTCGTGGGCGGCGTCCGGGATCACGGTGCCGGGCGGGAAGACCGCGGCGGCG
Source organism: Kitasatospora sp. NPDC007106 (assembly GCF_040634455.1). Taxonomy (NCBI): domain Bacteria; kingdom Bacillati; phylum Actinomycetota; class Actinomycetes; order Kitasatosporales; family Streptomycetaceae; genus Kitasatospora; species Kitasatospora sp. NPDC007106. Next base: position 1,525 of record NZ_JBEYFP010000781.1, on the reverse strand, counting down.
CCCATCTCCAGGAGCGTCGGGATGTCCTGCGGCGGGATCACGCCGCCGACCACGATGGTGATGTCCTCGCGTCCGGCCTCGGCGAGTTCGGCCTTCAGCGCCGGCACCAGGGTGAGGTGGCCGGCCGCCAGCGAGGAGACGCCGACGATGTGCACGTCGGCCTCGACGGCCTGCCGGGCGACCTCCGCCGGGGTCTGGAACAGCGGGCCGACGTCGACGGTGAAGCCGAGGTCGGCGAAGGCGGTGGCGATCACCTTCTGGCCGCGGTCGTGGCCGTCCTGGCCCATCTTGGCGACCAGGATGCGGGGGCGGCGGCCCTCGGCCTCCTCGAAGCGCTCGACGAGGTCGCGGGTGCGCTGCAGCGAGGTGGAGGGGCCTGCTTCGTCTCGGTACACACCGGAGATGGTACGGATCTGCCCGGAGTGCCGGCCGTACACCTTCTCGAGTGCGTCGGAGATCTCGCCGACGGTGGCCTTGGCACGGGCGGCGTTCACCGCGAGCGCCAGCAGGTTGCCGTCCAGCGAGGCGCCCTGCGGGCCGGCCTCGGCGGCCCGGGTGAGCGCGTGCAGGGCGTCCTGGCAGACCTGCTCGTCGCGCTCGGCGCGCAGCCGGCGGAGCTTCTCGATCTGCTGGGCGCGCACCGAGGAGTTGTCGACCTTGAGGACGTCGATCTGCTCGTCGTTGGCGACCCGGTACTTGTTGACGCCGATCACCGGCTGGCGGCCGGAGTCGATCCGCGCCTGGGTGCGGGCGGCGGCCTCCTCGACGCGAAGCTTGGGGATGCCCGCGTCGATCGCCTTGGCCATGCCGCCGGCCGCCTCGACCTCCTGGATGTGCTGCCAGGCGCGGCGGGCCAGGTCGTGGGTGAGCTTCTCGACGTACGCCGAGCCGCCCCACGGGTCGATGACCCGGCAGGTGCCGGACTCCTGCTGCAGCATCAGCTGGGTGTTGCGGGCGATCCGGGCCGAGAAGTCGGTCGGCAGGGCGAGCGCCTCGTCGAGGGCGTTGGTGTGCAGCGACTGGGTGTGGCCCTGGGTCGCCGCCATCGCCTCCACGCAGGTGCGGGTGACGTTGTTGAACACGTCCTGCGCGGTGAGCGACCAGCCGGAGGTCTGCGAATGGGTGCGCAGCGACAGCGACTTGGCGTTCTGCGGGTCGAACTGCTTGACCAGCTTGGCCCACAGCAGCCGGGCCGCGCGCAGCTTGGCGACCTCCATGAAGAAGTTCATGCCGATCGCCCAGAAGAACGACAGCCGCGGCGCGAAGGCGTCCACGTCCAGTCCGGCGCCGAGGCCGGCCCGCAGGTACTCCACACCGTCCGCGAGGGTGTACGCCAGCTCCAGGTCGGCCGTGGCTCCGGCCTCCTGGATGTGGTAGCCCGAGATGGAGATCGAGTTGTACCGCGGCATCTTCTGCGAGGTGTACGCGAAGATGTCCGAGATGATCCGCATCGAGGGCTGCGGCGGGTAGATGTACGTGTTGCGGACCATGAACTCCTTGAGGATGTCGTTCTGGATGGTCCCCG
>NZ_JBEYFP010000780.1:0-2679 GCF_040634455.1 Kitasatospora sp. NPDC007106 | reverse complement strand
CACCCACGCCGACCTCGCGCTGTACTCGGCGAAGGCGGCCGGCAAGCGGCAGTGGTGCCACTACCGGCCCGCGCTGCAGGCCGGCCTGGTCGAGCGGCACGAGCTCAACGAGAGCCTGGACGAGGCGATCGCCGAGGCGGCCTTCGCGCTGTACTACCAGCCGATCGTCGACCTGACCTCGGGCGGCCTGGTGGGCTTCGAGGCGCTGGTGCGCTGGCCGCACGAGCGGCGCGGCATGGTGCTGCCGGAGGAGTTCATCTCGCTCGCCGAGGAGAGCGGCCAGATCGTGCCGCTCGGCGCCTGGGTGCTGGAGCGGGCGGTCGCCGAGGCGGCCCGCTGGCAGCGGCAGACCCGGGAGGAGCGGGCGGCCGGCGGCCGCGGCCCGCTGCGGGTGAGCGTGAACGTCTCCGGCCGGCAGTTCCGCGACGCGGGCTTCGTGGACACCGTCCGCCGGGCCCTCGACCAGAGCGGCATCGAGCCGTCCACGCTGGTGCTGGAGCTCACCGAGACGGTGCTGATGCGCCGCGACGAGCGGGTCCGCACCGACATGCAGATGCTGGGCGACCTCGGGGTGCAGATCGCCATCGACGACTTCGGCACCGGCTACTCCTCGCTGAGCTACCTGCGGGAGTTCCCGATCTCCATCCTGAAGATCGACAAGTCCTTCATCGACGGGCTCGGCCACTCCCAGCAGCAGTACGCGCTGGTCGAGGGCATCGCGCGGATCGCGGACACGCTGGGCGTGCAGGTCATCGCGGAGGGGATCGAGAACACCGTCCAGCGCGACCTGCTGGCCGCGATGGGCTGCCCGCTCGGCCAGGGCTACCTGTTCGCGCGGCCGCTCACCACGGACCAGGCGGGCCTGCTGGTCCAGGAGGACGCGCGGCCGGCCGGGCTGCACATCGGCGGCCGCGGCTGACCGGAGGGGACGGGGCCGACCCGGCGGGGGAGTGGTTGCGGTGCGGCGGGGGAGCGGTGCGGCCGTGGCGGGGGAGCGCTGCGGCCGCGGCGGCCCCGATTTGATCATCTGGCAGGCCGTCAAGTTACCATCAGGTAGATTGTTGGTGATCTGCCAAAGGACCCTCTCCGTGCCCGACCGCCGACCGCGCCGCACCGGCCGCGTCACCCGCCCCCTGCTCGTCCTCGCCGCCGTCCTCGGCGTGCTGCCCGCCGCCGCCCCGGCCTACGCCGCCGGGCCCGCCACCCCGCACCTCGACGCCGTCGAGCAGACCCTCCGCGAGGTCTCGCCGGGCCTGGAGGGCCCGGTCTGGCAGCGCACCGACGGCAACCGCTTCGACGGCGTGCTGCAGACCCCCGGCTGCTGGGGCGACCCGGCCTGCCGCACCCGCACCGGCAGCGACCGGTTGCTCGCCCGCACCACCGCGGCGGTCGCCGCCGCGACCCGCACCGTGGACGTCTCCTCGCTCGCGCCCTTCCCGAACGGCGGATTCGAGGACGCCCTGGTGGCCGGCCTGAAGCAGGCCACCGCCGACGGCCGGCACCTCACCGTGCGCATCCTGGTCGGCGCGGCCCCCGTCTACCACCTCAACGTGCGGCCCGCCGCCTACCGCGACGAGCTGGTCGCCCGGCTCGGCCCGGCCGCGGCGAACGTCACCCTCACCGTCGCCTCCGCCACCACCTCCCGCACCGGCCTGTCCTGGAACCACTCCAAGATCCTGGTCGTGGACGGCGCCACCGCGATCGTCGGCGGCATCAACGGCTGGAAGGACGACTACCTCGACACCGCCCACCCGGTCACCGACGCCGACGTCGAGCTGACCGGGCCCGCGGCCGGCTCCGCCGCCCGCTACCTGGACACCCTGTGGTCCTGGACCTGCGACAACACCGGCGGCCTGAGCCAGAACGTCTGGTTCGCGGCCTCCTCCGGTGCCGGCTGCGTGCGCACCCTGGAGACGCCCGCCGCCCCGCAGGCGGGCGGCGTCCCGGTGATCGCCGTCGGCGGCCTCGGCGTCGGCGTGCGCACCGCCGACCCGGCGTCCGGCTACCGTCCGCAGCTGCCCGGCTCCGCCGCCACCCGCTGCGGCGTCGGCCTGCCCGACCACACCAACGACGACCGGGACTACGAGACGGTCAACCCCGAGGAGAACGCGCTGCGCGCCCTGGTCGCCAGCGCCACCGACCACGTCGAGATCTCCCAGCAGGACCTCAACGCCACCTGCCCGCCGCTGCCCCGCTACGACCAGCGGCTCTACGACGTGCTGGCCGCCAAGCTGGCCGCCGGCGTCAAGGTGCGGATCGTGGTCAGCGACCCGGCCAACCGCGGCGCGGTCGGCAGCGGCGGCTACTCGCAGATCAAGTCGCTGGCCGAGATCAGCGACGTGCTGAAGGGCCGTCTGGTGAAGCTGACGGGCGGCCAGGCCGAGGGCCGGGCCGCGCTCTGCGGCAACCTGCAGCTCGCGTCCTTCCGCGCCGCGCCGACCGCCACCTGGGCCGACGGACACCCGTACGCGCTGCACCACAAGGTGGTCTCGGTGGACGGGCAGGCGTTCTACACCGGTTCGAAGAACCTCTACCCGGCCTGGCTGCAGGACTTCGGCTACATCGTCGAGGACCGCGCGGCCGCCGGCCGGCTGGACGCCGAGGTGCTGGCGCCGCAGTGGCAGTACTCGCAGAGCGCCGCGACCGTCGACTGGGCGCGCGGCATCTGCACCGCCTGAC
>NZ_JBEYFP010000779.1:0-2685 GCF_040634455.1 Kitasatospora sp. NPDC007106 | reverse complement strand
CCCGCGCCGCGGGTCAGCCCTGCGCGGCGGCGAACCGGGCGGTGACGTCCTGCCAGTTCACGACCTCCCACAGCCGCTCAACGTAGTCGGGGCGGACGTTGCGGTACTGCAGGTAGTAGGCGTGCTCCCAGGCGTCGAAGGCGAGCAGCGGGGTGGTGCCCTGGCCGACGTTGCCGTGGTGGTCGTAGACCTGCTCGACGATCAGGCGCCGGCCGAGCGGCTCCCAGGAGAGGATGCCCCAGCCGCTGCCCTGGACGCCGACGGTGGCGGTGGTCAGCTGCTTGCGGAGGGCCTCGAAGGAGCCGAAGTGCTCGGTGATCGCGTCGCCGAGGGCGCCGTCGGGGCGGTCGCCGCCCTCCGGGGAGAGGTTCTGCCAGAACAGCGAGTGCAGGACGTGGCCGGAGAGGTGGAAGGCGAGCGTCTTCTGCAGGCCGACGAGGCCGCCGTACTGCTCCTGGTCGCGCGCCTCGGCGAGCTGTTCGAGGGTGTCGTTGGCGCCCTTGACGTAGGCGGCGTGGTGCTTGGAGTGGTGCAGCTCCAGGATCTCGGCGGACATCGCGCGCTCGAGGGCGGAGTAGTCGTACGGCAGGTCGGGAAGCGAGTAGGTGCCCATGGCGGGACGCGGCCCCTTTCGACGGACGGTGGTGATCGTGCCGGGGCCACACTATTGCCTATAACTTGCAAGAGCGAATCATTTGCTTCAGCATGTTGAGTGCGAGGTCGGCCGGTCGGCCGTCCGGGGCGCCGTGCGTCCTTCCTGACCGACGATCGTCTTCCCAGCCGGCGCCTGCCGGGACGCGGCCGACCCCGCGTCACGGCGTGCGCCCGGGAGCACACGCCCCGGAGCCGCCGGCCGGCGGGTGCCCACGGGTGGGTGGGTCCGCCGGCCGGCTTCCGTGCGGTCGTGCCTCCGGTCAGGGCGCCCAGGGCGCGTCGACGGACCAGGTGGTGTCGGCGACGAAGCCGGGCGTGTTGCCGTCCCAGGCGTTCGGCCCGCCGTAGGTGGCGATCCAGACCTGCGAGTCGATGTGCCGCAGGTAGCGGTCCGGGTAGTTGTAGGCGGTGAACCGGACGCCGCCGCTGCCGGGCCGGGCGCAGAAGGTCGCGTCGGCCTGGAAGAGCGCGCCGCTGCCGGCCTCCCGGTACACCCGGCTGTCGCGGTGCCGCAGGTACTCCCCCGGGTAGTTGCGCGACTCGAAGGAGTAGCAGCTGCCGTCGGCCAGGCCCGGGACGACCTTCCAGGTGGCGTCGGCCTTCAGCAGGGCGGTGCTGCCCGCGTCGACCGGGTCGGTGTTGGCGAGGCCGTCGTAGTGCCGCAGGTAGCGGGTGGTGCAGCACGGGGTGGTGACCCGCAGCGACTCGTAGGCGCCGGTCTGCAGCACCGGGTTGCCGGGGGTCGTCCGGGACGCCTCGATCAGCGCCAGGTTGGCGCTGCGGACGCGGTTCTGGTCGACCTTGACCACCTGGCGGTCGTAGCTGAGCAGGCCGTTGGCCTCGTTCTCCACGTCGGTGATCTCGGTGTAGACCGAGGCCGAGAGGCCGGCCGGCATCTGGTTGAGCCGGATCGAGTCGAGCAGGCCAGTGAAGCGGTCGTTCAGCGCCGCGGTGCTCGGCTGGTCCTCGTAGCTGAACCCGCCGCCGGGGTACCACTCGTGGCCGGGCACCCGCTGGCCGAGGCCGCCGTACTCGCCGAGGACGGCGGCGCGGGTGGCGGTGGGCCGGGTCGCGCCGGGGCCGACGTAGACGTGGTTGTCGACCACGTCGCCGTTGCCGCCGTCGACCGAGCCGCAGCAGTTGACGCCGCTCATGTTGTCGACCAGCCGGGACGGGTCGTAGGCCTTCACGTCGTCGGCGATCCGGGCCTGGTCGTACTGGCCCCAGCCCTCGTTCTCGTCCACCCACTGGATCAGCGCCGGCGAGCTGCGGTGCTGGTCGATGATCCGGTGGTACTCGGCCTCCCACTGGGTGCGGGCGGCGGAGTCCGGGGTGCGGGTGTCCATCGCCGGCATGTCCTGCCAGACCAGCAGGCCGAGCCGGTCGGCCCAGTAGAACCAGCGCTGCGGCTCGACCTTGATGTGCTTGCGGACCATGTTGAAGCCGAGGTCCTTGTGCTTCTGCAGGTCGAACCTGAGCGCGTCGTCGGTGGGCGCGGTGTAGATGCCGTCCGGCCAGTAGCCCTGGTCGAGGGTGCCGGTCTGGAAGACGAACCGGCCGTTCAGCACCGGCCGCTCGACGCCGTTGACGGTGGCGACGGCGATCGAGCGCATGCCGGTGTAGCTGCCGACCGAGTCCTCGGTGGCGGAGCCGGAGAGCAGGTCGGCGCGGACGTCGTAGAGGAACGGGTCCTCCGGCGTCCACAGGTGCGGGTTCGGGACGGCCACCGAGAGGGCGCTGCCGACCGGGCCGGTGGCGGTGGCGACGGTGGTGCCGCCGGTGGAGACGGTGATCCGGGCGGTGCGGCCGCCCGCGTTCTCGCCGAGCACGGTCACCCGCAGGGCGTTGGCGGCGAGGTCGGGCACCAGGTCGAGCCGGGTGACGTTGGCGGCGGCCACCGGCTCCAGCCAGACGGTCTGCCAGATGCCGGACGCGGCGGTGTAGAAGATGCCGCCGCCGGAGTGCGGCTGCACGCCGTTGGTGTTGCGCTGCTTGCCGACGGCGCCGCCACCGGTCTGGGTCGGGTCCCAG
>NZ_JBEYFP010000778.1:0-2685 GCF_040634455.1 Kitasatospora sp. NPDC007106 | reverse complement strand
GGCCGGTGTGCGTCGGCGGCGGCCCGTCCGGTCACGGTGCGTGACGGGGCCGGGCGGGGCGGCCGGAGCGGGTCCGCCGTCGGTGGATGCCGTCGGTGGATGCCGTCAGTAGATGAGGTAGTTCGGCCGGTGGCCCTCGTCGGCGATCTCTCCGTCGGCCACCGAGCGCAGTTTGCGGGAGAGTTCGTCGAGTGCGCGGGAGGCGGCCACCTCCTCGCCGATCCGGGCCAGCGGGCGGTCGTCGCGGCTCTTCACCGCTTCGCCGTGGCCGCTGAGGCCGGGTGCGTGCGAGCCGCGCAGCCGGGCGTCGCAGGCGGTGTTGACACCGTCCTCCTCGAAGACCAGCTCGATGTCCCACTGGTTGTGCATCGCGCACCTCCTCGTGGCGGGTCCCGCTTCCAGCGTGCGCCCGCGGGTGAGGGCGGGACAACCCGGGGCCCGGCCCTCCGCGGGGCCGCGGGAATGCCGCCCTGTCGGTGAACGTTCAACCGATCGGTCCCGAGGCGGACCGGACGGGGGACGGACACGCACCGAGAGGAGTCGCACGGTGTTCCACGAGTACCTGGCGGGCGAGACCGCCGAGCAGTGGCGCTGGGCCGGACTGTACTTCGACACGAAGGAGTACGCCGAGGCGGCGAAGCTGCTCGCGCCGGTGGTGGAGCAGCACCCGGAGCAGGTCGGCCCGCGGCTGCTGCTGGCCCGCGCCTACTACCACTCCGCCCAGCTGGGGCGGGCCGAGGAGCAGCTGCGCGAGGTGGTGGCGCGCGACCCGGTCGAGCAGTACGCGCACCTGATGCTGGGGCGGACCCTGGAGCGCCAGGGCCGGGCGGCGGAGGCGGCCCGCTGGCTGCGGCTGGCGGCGGCGCTGGAGGGTCCGGCCGGGCAGGACCCGGCACCGGCCGGCGGGTGACGCCCACCGGGTGACGGACCGGAGGGGTCCTCGGCGGCGGTCCGGCGGTCCGGGGCCGTCCGGGACAGGGGTCCGGGGCGGTCCGGGACAGGGGTCCGGGGCGGTCGGGGTGCGGCGGATGTCGGCCGGTCGGCCGAAAGGCGTCCTTGCATGCACACGTCATCAAGGTGACACTGAGGCGCGCCTGACGGAGGGTCGAACCGACCCTCCGTCATCCGACTGCACCCCGACCGCACTGGAGGACCCCTGTGCGCACGAGGACGATCGTCTCCCTGGCTGCCGCCGCCGTCCTGCTGTTCGCCGACCCGGCGTCGGCGGCCGCGGCGGCCGCCGGCTCCCCGGGCATCGGCGACGCCTACTACCCCACCTACGGCAACGGCGGCTACGACGTCTCGCACTACGACGTCCGGCTGAAGTACCAGCCCGCCACCGACCGGCTGGAGGGCACCACCACGATCCTGGCCACCGCCACCCAGGACCTCTCCCGCTTCGACCTCGACTTCGCGCTGGACGTCTCCGAGGTGCTGGTGGACGGCCGCCCGGCGAAGTTCGCCGCGACCGGCGAACAGGAGCTGGAGATCACCCCGGCCGCCCCGCTCGCCAAGGGGCAGCGCACCACCGTCGTCGTCCGCTACGCGGGCACCCCCTCGGCCGTCTCCCGCTACGGCTTCACCGCCTGGCTGCGCACCCCGGACGGCGGGGTGGCGGCCGGCGAGCCGGAGGCCGCCTGGTGGTGGTTCCCGAGCAACGACCACCCGTCGGACAAGGCCACCTTCGACGTGTCGGTGCTCGTCCCGGACGGCACCCAGGTGATCTCCAACGGCGACCTGGTCTCGCAGAGCTCGAAGATCGGCTGGACCCGCTGGAACTGGCGGCAGAACAAGCCGCAGGCCACCTACCTGGCCACCCTGGCGGTCGGCCGGTTCGACATCACCCGCTCCACCAGCCCCGGCGGCATCCCGGTGCTCAACGCCTACAGCAGGGACCTCGGCGACAACGACGGCGCGGCCCGCGCCAGCGTCGAGCGCACCGGCGAACTCGCCGACTGGCTCTCCGGCCTGTTCGGCCCGTACGCCTTCGGCTCGGTCGGCGGCTACGTGCCCAACGTCAGGACGGGCTACGCGCTGGAGAACCAGACCCGGGTGTTCTACAGCCCGCGGCAGTTCTCGCGCGGCTCCAACACCTCGGTGGTGGTGCACGAGCTGGCCCACCAGTGGTTCGGCGACACCGTCTCGGTGCGGCGCTGGAGCGAGATCTGGCTGAACGAGGGCTTCGCGACCTACGCGCAGTGGCTCTGGTCCGAGCACGAGGGCGAGGGCACCGCGCAGGAGCTCGCCGACTGGGTGTACTCCTCGCATCCGGCCGACGACCCGTTCTGGTCGGTAAAGCCCGGCGACCCCGGCGCGGACCACCAGTTCGACGGCGCGGTGTACGACCGCGGCGCGCTCGCCCTGCAGGCGCTGCGCACCGAGGTCGGAGACGACGCCTTCTTCCGGATCCTCAAGGGCTGGCCGGCCGAGTACCGGTACGGCAGTGCGACGATCGCCGACTTCCGGCGGTTCGCCGAGCAGGTCTCCGGCCGGCCGCTGGGCGACCTGCTGCAGACCTGGCTCTACACCCCGGCCAGGCCGGCCCGCGGTGCGGTGCCGTCCCCGGCCGCCCCCGGTGCCCGCCCGGCGGCGGGGCCGGCCGAGCCGCGCTCCTGGGCGAAGATCCACGCCGTGCAGGAGCACTGACGGTGGTTCGGCTCCCGCCCCGCCGTCCACGGGCGGGGC
>NZ_JBEYFP010000777.1:0-2687 GCF_040634455.1 Kitasatospora sp. NPDC007106 | reverse complement strand
GCCCAGAAGAGCTCGGGGTTCTCCTGCGCGCTGGCGTGCACCCGGCGGCCGTCGGCGGTGACCAGGTGCGCACGGACGGGACGGACCAGGCGGACCAGGCGGACCGGACGGACCAGGAGGACGCCTCCCGCGACTCCCCCGTCACCCGCGAGGAGATCGCCGAGGCGCTGCGGGCCGTGTACGGCGAGGAGACCGCGCTCGGCGCGGTGGACAACTCCTCGCGGTTCACCGACGCCACCCGGCAGTTGGAGCAGTACCGCACCGGGCGCGTCCTGTTCGCCGGAGACGCCGCGCACATCCACCCGCCGCTCGGCGCCCAGGGCCTCAACCTCGGTATCCAGGACGCCTTCAACCTCGGCTGGAAGCTCGCCGCCACCGTCCGGGGCCGCGCACCGCACGGCCTGCTGGACAGCTACCACGCCGAACGCCACCCGGTCGGTGCCCAGGTGCTGCACCACACCTCGGCGCAGCGCGTCCTCGCGGACCCGAACCCGAGCGAGGACGTGGCCGCCCTGCGCGACATCGTCACCGACCTGCTGCGCCTGCCCGACGCCAACCGCCACCTGGCCGGGCTGATGTCCGGCCTCTCCCTGCACTACCCGCCGCACTGCCTGCCGCAGGACGGCCACCCACGGCACCACCCGCTCACCGGCCGGCGCGTCCCGGACACCGAACTCACCCGCGCCACCGGCACCGTCCGGCTGTCGGCCCTGTTCGCCGCGGGGCACGCCGTCCTGCTCGACCTCGCCGGAGCCGTCCCGGCCGGTCTCCAGCTCCCGCCGCAGGTCGACCTCGTCCGCGCCACCTGCACCGACGGGCCCGCCGCGGCGGCCGTACTGATCCGCCCCGACGGCTACGTCCGCTGGGCCACGGACGGCACCCCCGCCGACGCGGACAGCCTGCTCGCCGCGATCGCCGAGCACCTCGTGCGGCTGCCCTGAGTTCGTGCGGGGCCTGCTGACGGTGCGGCGTCCGCGGGCGCCGTCAGGCGCCCAGGGAGTAGCAGTGGTCCTCCGTCTGCCCCAGCCACCACCAGTCGTCGTCCTCCGCGGCGGCCGCCGCCTCCGGGTCGATCCGCACGAGCGAGGAGCGGACGAAGGCGAGGAAGGCGTAGTGCTCGCCGAACCCGTCGTCGCCACGGGTCGCACGGCCCACCGAGAGGCAGAGCGCCCAGTCGCTCATCGCGAGGCAGGCGGCGAAGGCGGCGAGCGAGGTGTTGACCGTGTCGCCGTACGAGTCCACGACCCGGCCGGTGGCCAGGTCGAGCCGGAGGGCCGGCTCGCCGTGGACCTCGGCGATCACCAGGCGGCCGTCCGTGACGGTGAGTTCCTTCATCGCCCGGTCGGTGTCCAGCCAGCCCAGCGCCGAGATCCTGGGCAGTCCCAGCGTCGCCAGCGCCCGGGCCGACGCCGCGTCGCCGGTCGCCGCGGCGAGCTGCCCGGGATCGGCGAGCACCACGCCCCTGTAGTACGTCTGCACGTCCTCGGGCGTGAGCCGTGCGGCGTCCCACCAGGCGTCCCGGGGCAGCAGGTTGGGCGCGGTCTCCCGGTGGTGCGCGCCGGCGGCTGCGTCCTGACCGGTGAGCGCGGCCGTGGGTGTGGGTGCGGCTGCGGCTGCGGCCGGCGGGCCGAAGTCGAACAGTGCGGCGCCGCTGTAGCCCGCGATCAGCACCCGGTCCCCGGGCAGTACCCGGATGTCGTCGTCGTGGGCCACCGGGTAGAGCGCGTGGACGGAGGCCGCACCGGCGCGGGTGACGGTGACCTCGACCATCGAGTGGCACGGGTCACCGGTGTCCAGCGCCGAGGCCACTACGGCCGGCGGCCCCTCCTGTGCCGGTTCGTCCGGCGACGGCTCCCCGAGCGGGGCACCGTCCTCCAGGGCGTACCACCGGTAGCTGTGGTCGTAGCGCGACTGCAGGCAGACCTCGCTGCCACCCGCCCGGAAGCCGTGCAGCGCGACCGGGCCGGTCCAGCCCGGCGCGACGGCGCCGGTGTCCCACACCTCGATCGGCCGCCAGTGCGCCCACACCACCCGCCAGGGCATCGCGAGGCCGAGGCCGTCCAGCCAGTCGGCGAGCGCCCGGTCACCCCGCATCAGGGCCGCGAACCGCAGCCTCGCCGCCCACTCCTCCGGTCCGGCCCCGTCCTCCGTCCCGTAGACCCGGGCGACCTCGGACAACGCCTCCCCGTACTCCGCCACCTGCGCCGGAAACCCGTCCGGCCGCCATGCCGTCGTCCCCATGCCCCGCTCCCCCGCCCCCGTCGATGATCTTCGGCCATGAGCCTACGGCACCTCGCCGACAGCCCTCGGAGTCCGATCGGACGGCACCGGGCGGTCGTCAGTGCCCGGCGGAGGCTCCGGCACCGGGAGCGGTCGCAGCGGCGACGAGGCGGTGGATCTGGGCGTTCACCAGGTCGGCCCGCAGCGCCGGCGCGTTCGCGGTGTCGTCGACGGTGAGGAAGAGGGCGCGGTTGTCGCCGACCGCCGCGTAGAGGTAGACCCGGGTCACGCCCCCTGCGGAGGTCTGCGCGCCCGTGGCCGAGACGATCCGGAACCCAATGGCGGGTGCCTCCAGCCCCTCGGACCCGACCGCCTCGACCCGCACCTGCGGCCCGCTCGCCAGCCGGAAGCCGGTGCACCCACCGCCGTACACGGCGGAGGCGAGGGCGTCGAAGCGTTCCCTGCCC
>NZ_JBEYFP010000776.1:0-2691 GCF_040634455.1 Kitasatospora sp. NPDC007106 | reverse complement strand
GGTCGGCCGGCCCTCGGCGTCGACCCACCCGATGTGGTACTCCGTCATCCGCCGCACCGGCTCGTCGAGCCGGTCCACCGCCGCCCGCAGCGCGGGCTCCATGTAGGCGATGACGTCCTGGGTGATCTGCTGCGAGGTGCGTACGGTCTGCACGAAGGTCTCCGACATTCTCGAGTCGCCACGGAACGGCGCCGCACCTCCTGCGACGGTCGGCGTGGCCCTCCTGACATGACGCCCCGGCCCCGCATCCGCCGCAACCCGGCGCGGGCGCACCTGCTGCCGGTGGGCCGGCGCCGGGGCGAGCGGCCGTCCCGAGCGACCGCCGTCCTGTCCACGGGCACCTCCACGTCCGAACCGCCACGAGAATGCCGCCTATTGACGCCGCATCGCCCCGGTGCTTCACTCTCCACCGCGAGTGAGAGAGCGCTCTCACGGCATCGGGGGCCGGTTCCGGACCCCTCCCCACCCATCCACGCCAGGGAGAGTCATGTCTGTCACCCCGACCCGCCGGACCGTGCTCCGCGGTGCAGCGGTCGCCGCCGCACTGCCCGTGGCCGGCACTCTCGCGACCGGCCCGGCCTCCGCGGCGCCGGACGCCCGTGGCACCACCGGCCTGGGCACCAACGTCCTGGTCTTCGACCCCTCCATGGGCGACGCGGCGATCCAGGCCCGGGTCGACGCCGTGTTCAAGATCCAGGAGTCCAACCAGTTCGGCACGGAGCGGTACGCCCTCGCCTTCAAGCCGGGCACCTACAACGTCGACATCAACGTCGGCTTCTACACGCACGTGCTGGGCCTCGGCCAGAGCCCCGACGACGTCGTCATCAACGGGCACGTGACCGCCGACGCGCAGTGGTTCCAGGGCAACGGCACCCAGAACTTCTGGCGGGCCGCCGAGAACCTGTGCATCGTCCCGCCGGACGGCCTGGAGCGGTGGGCGGTCTCGCAGGCGGCCCCGATGCGCCGCACCCACGTCAAGGGCAACATGACCCTGTGGCCCAGCCCGCCCGGCAACCGCTGGTCCAGCGGCGGCTTCCTCGCCGACAGCGTGGTGGACGGCCAGGTCGAGTCGGGTTCGCAGCAGCAGTGGCTGTCCCGCAACGACACCTTCGGCAGCTGGACGGGCGCCAACTGGAACATGGTCTTCGTCGGCACCCAGGGCGCTCCCGCCCAGAGCTTCCCCAGCCCGCCGATGACCACGGTCGACCGGACCCCCGTCGTCCGGGAGAAGCCCTTCCTCACCGTGGACTCCCACGGCTCGTACCACGTCTTCGTCCCCGCCCTGCGCCGCAACTCCACCGGGACGACCTGGGCCTCCGGCAAGGCCGCCGGACACGGCATCCCGCTGTCCGCGTTCCACGTGGCCCGGCCCGGCGACTCCGCCAGAACCCTCAACCGCGCCCTCTCCCAGGGCCGGCACCTGCTGTTCACCCCGGGCATCTACCGGCTCTCCGCCCCGCTGCAGGTGACCCGGCCCGGGACGGTCGTGCTCGGCCTGGGCCTGGCCACCCTGCAGGCCGTCAACGGGAACTCGCTGGTCGAGGTCGCCGACGTGGACGACGTCACCGTCGCGGGCCTGCTCCTGGAGGCCGCCTCCGCCGGCTCCCCGGTGCTGCTCCGGGTCGGGGAGGGCCGCAGCCGCCGGAACCACTCCGGCCGCCCCACCGCGCTCTTCGACGTCTTCGCCCGCATCGGCGGGGTCGTGGCCGGCGGCACCGAGGTCGCCATCCGGATCGACAGCAACGACGTGATCGTCGACCACATCTGGGTCTGGCGCGCTGACCACGGCCTCGACGGCAGCGTCGGCTGGTCGGTCAACCCCGCCGGCACCGGCTTCCTCGTCAACGGCGACCGGGTCACCACCTACGGCCTGTTCGCCGAGCACTTCCAGAAGTACGAGGTGCTCTGGAACGGCAACCACGGCCGCACCTACTTCTTCCAGAACGAGCACCCCTACGACGTCCCCACCCAGTCCGCCTGGGTCCACCACGGCACCCGCGGCTACGCCGCGTACAAGGTCGCCGACTCCGTGACCGACCACCGGGCCTGGGGCCTGGGCAGCTACTGCTTCTTCAACCTGCAGGCCGACATCTACGCCGACCGGGCCTACGAGGTCCCCGACACCCCCGGCGTCGTCCTCACCGACCTGATGACCGTGTGCCTCAACGGCCCCGGCGGCGGAGGCATCCTGCACTGCGTCAACAACAGCGGCGATCCCGTGCAGAACGGATTCGGCACCTACTTCATGAAGGGCTACTCGAACGGCGTGGCGACCGTCTGACCGCCACCGGGGCGGTGACCGGGTCTCCCGGCACCGCCCCGGCGCGGCGGCCCCGGGCCCCGGCCGGGAACGACGCCCCCGACGTCCCTCGAGAAGTCGTCCCTGGAACGACTCCCGCAACTCGTCCGGCACCGGGCGCTCCACGACCGTCACGCGAGCAGCCTGCGAGCCCCGACGAGATGGCCTCTCAGGAGGCCAGGACCTGGCGGGCGGCCCGGACCTGGGTCTCCAGGCCGGCCTTGGCCTCGGCCATCGCCTTCCCCTCGGCGGCGATCGCCTCCTGCTGGTAGGCGTAGTCCACCGCGTACCAGATGCCCACCACGTTGTGCTCGTGCCGGCAGCCCGCGTCCGCCTCGGCCACCCGGATCTCGTGCGGGGTGGGCATGGGCGTCCTGTTCCACTCCGGGTCG
>NZ_JBEYFP010000775.1:0-2708 GCF_040634455.1 Kitasatospora sp. NPDC007106 | reverse complement strand
TGCGGACCCCCTGCCACGTGCTCTCCGTCACTGCCCGCAGTTCCCCGGGGACCCAAAGTTTCGACCGCGGGCCCGGCCGGGTATGCAGCCCTCGCCCGCCGCGGCACGGATCCGCTCGGCGAACGGCTCCGCCTTCACCACGTCCTCGAAGCGGTGCGCCCCGGTCAGCGCGACCACCTTCAGGACCTCGCCGTTGATCCGGGTCCGGACGACCGTCACGTCCGTCACCGCGTCCAGCGCAACCGGCAGCGGCGGCTTGCCGTCCTTGAGGAAGAGCAGCCGATGGCCGGTCAGCACCAGCGCGCCCCCGCGGAAGTGGTCCGGGTGCCGTCCGGCGGTCGCCGCCACCGGCTCCTCGCCGGGCACCGCGACGGCCTCCACGGTGCGCACGGCGGCGTTCCCGGCCTCCCGGCCGTTGCCGCTGCCGAGCACGTCGAAGGCCACGTCGATCAGATCCGTCCGGTCCATACCGCGAGCCCAGGGCCGCGGCGACGTACGCTGGCCGGGTCGAGAGGAAGTCGGACATGCGAGCGGCCCCCGGTCAGCTGGTGGCCGGACGGTACCGGGTGACGGACCGTCCGACGGGAGCCGGCCTGCCCGCGCAGGACGTGCACACGGGCGCGCCGGTCCTGCTGCACGCCCTCGACCTGCCCGAACTGCTCGTCGCCGGCGAACCGGGCGACCTGTACGAGGAACCCGACCACCATCGCGGCGACCGGCTCGCCGAACCCGTCGCCGCGCTGGCCGACCGCGTGCCGCGCCACCCGCGGCTGCTCGTCGAGACCGGCGCGGCCGCCGAGGGCGACCTGCTGTGGGTGGCCGCCGAACGCGTCGCCGGCGCACCGCTCGACGAACTCGCCGACACCGGCCCGGTGCCGCCGTACCGGGTGGCCGAACTGGCCGCCGACCTCGCCGGGGCGCTGCGCGCCCTGCACGGCGCCGGACTGGTCCACGGCAACGTCACCGCCGGGGCGGTGCTGGTCTGCGAGGACGGCGCCGCGCTGCTCGGCGGACTGCTCCTCGGCGCCGCCCAGGAGGCGGTCTGCGCCCAGCTCGCCGGGCCGGTGCCGCGCCGCCGCTACGAGGCCCGCGCCGACCTGCTCGGCCCGCTGGCCGAACGCTGGCCCGCCGACGCCGGCCCGCCCGGCGACTGCTGGGCCCTCGGCGTGCTGCTCTACCGGCTGCTCACCGGCCACGGCCCCTACCCCGAGGACGACCTGCCGACGCTGCTCGCCGCCGTCCGCGACGGCCGGCGCTACCCCGCCGACGGCTGCGGTCCGCTGCGCGGCCTCGTCGAGGAACTGCTCGACCTCGGCCCGGCCGCGCGCCCCACCGCCGAGGACGTCCAGCGCAGGGTGCGCGCCCTGCTCGCCGGCGCGCCCGAGCCGTTCGGCCCCGGCGAGGAGGAGGCGCCGCTGCTGCCGGTGGTGCGGCCGGCCGGCCCGGTGGTGCCGCACCCGCGCGGGCGGCGGCACGGCGGCGGACACCTGCCGGTGCCCCGCGGCCCCTCCCGGGTGCCTCCCGCGCTGCTCGGCCCGCTGCTGGTCGGCGGGGTGCTGCTGGCGCTGGTCGCGGCCCTCGCCGCGGTCGTCCTGGCGGCGGGCTGACCGTGCCGGGCGCGCAGCGGTGCATTCCGGGCCCCGGCGCAACCCGGCCCGGTGTGGTTGAGAAGATGTCCGTGCGGTGAGTCTGCGGTGCACCGATACCTCCGTCACGGTGACGGTGGACTGAGGATGGGGGAACGGTCGCCATGGGCGTGCAGGACCGGTCGTCGGAAGGCATGGACACCGGCCGGGTACTGGCCGGACGGTACGTCCTGGGGGACCGGCTCGGCCGCGGCGGCATGGGCACGGTCTGGCGGGCCCGCGACGAGATGCTCGACCGCGAGGTCGCGGTCAAGGAGCTGACCGTCAACCACCTCCCCGAGGAGGAGCTGGAGATCCTGCAGTCCCGCATGAAGCGGGAGGCCAGGGCCGCCGCCAGGATCAAGCACCCCGGCGTCATCACCATCCACGACGTGCTGGAGGACGACGGCCGCCCCTGGATCGTGATGGAGCTGGTCGACGGCCGGTCGCTGGCCGACGTGATCAGCCAGGACGGCACCCTCGCGCCGCGCGAGGCCGCCGAGGTCGGCCTGCAGGTGCTGGCCGCCCTGCACCGCGGTCACCAGCTCGGCGTGCTGCACCGCGACGTCAAGCCCGCCAACGTGCTGCTGGAGAAGGGCACCGGCCGCGTCGTCCTGCTCGACTTCGGCATCGCCACCTTCGAGGGCTCCACCGAACTCACCCGCCCCGGCGACCTGGTCGGCTCGCCGGACTACCTCGCGCCCGAGCGGGCCCAGGGCGAACGCCCCGGCCCGGCCTCCGACCTGTGGGGCCTCGGGGCCACGCTGTACGCCGCGGTGGAGGGCGAGTCGCCGTTCCGCCGCACCTCCCCGCTCACCACGCTGGCCGCGGTGGTCGGCGACCCGCTGCCGGAGCCCCGCCGGGCCGGCGCGCTCGGCCCGGTGCTGGCCGCGCTGATGGCCAAGGACGCGGCCGAGCGTCCCACCGCCGACGAGGCCGCCCGGATGCTGCGCGAGGTCACCGCCGGTCACACCCTCGGCATGAAGGCGCGACCCGGAAGTCGTCGTCCACCACCAGTACGTCGATCATGCCGTCTCCACCGGGTGCAGGGCCTCGGGCAGTTCCACCGTGAACCGGGCGCCG
>NZ_JBEYFP010000774.1:0-2709 GCF_040634455.1 Kitasatospora sp. NPDC007106 | reverse complement strand
GAATTGCGCAGTTCCGCCCCCAGCCTTCGGCCGGGAGGTGCCCCCAGCGCCCCTGGATCGACCACCCGAGCGCCCCTTGAAGACAGCTCCTAGGGGCCGACCTCGCAGGCGCTCGGGCGGTCGCCTCAGGGGCGTGTCCTCGCAGCGCACGGATGCCTCATGGGGCGCGGGGAACCGCGCGATTCGGATGCGGGCCACCGTGCGGGCCGGGGGCGGCCCGGAGAGGTACGCGCCCCACCGCATCGACATTCTCTGACGACCGGCACGGATCCTCACGAAGGGCAGGCATGAGACTCGCATCGTTCACCGTCGGGGGCGCCCGGCGCGCCGCGGCCGTCGACCGGACGGGGACGGCGGTGGCGGCGCTGCCCGCCTCGCTGGGAACCGTCGACGACCTCGTCCGCGGCGGCCCCGCCGCCCTGGACGCCGCCCGTGAGGCGGCCGAGGCGGCCCTCGCCGGCCCCGACGTGCTGCCGCTCGACGGCGTCCGGCTGGAGCCGCCCCTGCAGCGGTTCAACCGGGACATCCTCTGCACCGGCTGGAACTACCAGGACCACTTCGAGGAGTCGGTCGGCAAACGCGGCGGCCAGGACCCGGCCGAGCGGCCGACCCGGCCCACCTTCTTCACCAAGGGCCCGGACACCGTCATCGGCCCGGCCGACGACATCGCCTACGACCCGGACCTCTCCGCCCAGTGGGACTACGAGGCCGAGATCGCCCTCGTCATCGGCCGCGACGGCCGGTCCATCCCCGAGGCCGAGGCGTTGCAGCACGTCCTCGGCTACCTGGTCGCCAACGACGTCTCCCAGCGCGACCTGCAGCGGGCGCACGGCGGCCAGTGGCTCAAGGGCAAGAGCATCGACGCCACCATGCCGCTCGGCCCCTGGCTCACCACCGCCGACGAGATCGCCGACCCCGCCGACCTGCAGGTGCAGTGCGAGGTGAACGGCGTCCTGAGGCAGAACGCCTCCAGCGCGCAGATGGCCTTCCCGTTCGCCCGGCTGATCGCCGAACTCAGCCGGGGCATGACCCTGCGCGCCGGGGACGTCCTGCTCACCGGCACCCCGAGCGGCATCGGCAGCGCCCGCGACCCGCAGGTCTTCCTCGGTCACGGCGACCTCGTCGTCACCCGCGTCGGCGGCCTCGGCGAACTGCGCAACCGGGTGGTGGCGACATCCCTGGTCTGAGCCCGGCCTGCCGCCGCCCGGCACCGGGCGGCGGCCGCGCGGAACGCCGCGATCATGCACCGCGGCGAGGCGGTAGGCTGCCCGCCGACGGGCACGACGGACGGCACCGGCCCGAGGCGAGGAGAACACAGCTGTGACGGCCGGGCCCGAGGAGTCCCCGGCGGCCGGCCGCGACACGCGGCACGGACCGCTGATCATCACCGCGTTCGGGCTGTACGCCCGCGGCGAGCAGAACTGGCTCTCGGTCGCCTCGGTGGTCCGGCTGATGGGCGACCTCGGGGTCGAGCCGCCGGCCGTCCGCTCCTCGGTCTCCCGGCTCAAGCGGCGGGGCCTCCTGGAGAGCGCCCGCCACGACGGCGCGGCCGGCTACTCGCTCGCCGCGCCCGTGCTGGAGACGCTCGCGGAGGGCGACGTCCGGATCTTCGAACGGGTCCGCGCCGTCGCCGAGGACGGCTGGATCGTCGTGGTCTTCTCCGTCCCCGAGTCCGAGCGGCAGAAGCGGCACGAGCTGCGGGCCGCACTGACCAGGCTCGGCTTCGGCACCGCCGCGCCCGGCGCCTGGATCGCCCCGGGCAACCTCGCGGCCGAGACCCGCCGGACCTTGGAACGCCTCGGGCTCGCCGGGTACGTCGACCTCTTCACCGGCGAGCACCTCGCCTTCGGCGACCTGCGCTCCAAGGTCCGCCGCTGGTGGGACCTCGACGAACTCACCGCGCTGTACGCGGACTTCCTGCGCCGCTACCGCCCGGTGCTGGAGCGGACGGAGACGGCCGGGGTGTCCCCGCAGGAGGCCTTCCGGGTGTACGTGCCGATGCTCACCCAGTGGCGCCGGCTGCCCTACCGGGACCCGGGCCTGCCGCTGTCGCTGCTCCCGCCGGGCTGGAACGGCGTCGGTGCGGGCGAACTCTTCAGCGCGCTCAACGCCACCCTGGGCGCCCGGGCCCGCGAGCACGCCCTCGCGGTGATCCACGACGAGCGGTAGGGCGCGGGACCGGCGGCCCTGCGGATCCCCGGCGGCCGTGTGCCTCCCCGGCGGCCCTGCGGCGGAACGGGTGTGCGGCCCCCGGCCTGCCCGCCGGGACCGCACGCGACGACCTCGGGGGTTACGCGAAGGTGAACCAGTTGAGGTTGACGAAGTCGGCGGGCTGGCCGCTGTCGAAGGTCACGTAGACGTCGTGTGTCCCGGTGGTCCGGGCGATGTCGGCCGGGACGGTCCGCCAGGTCTGCCAGCCGCCGGTGTTGGCGATCGCGAAGTTGCCGACCGGCGTGGCGGTGGGACTGCCGAGCCGGACCTGCACCAGTCCGCTCACCCCGGCGGCCGCGCCGGACGCCACCCGCGCGCTGAAGCGGGTCGCCCCGGCCGTACCGAAGTTGACGGCGTTGAACTTCAGCCAGTCGCCGTTGCCGAGGTTGCCCACGTCGGAGCCGCCGCCGGTGTCCGAGCAGGCCTCCGTCCGGGTGCCCGACTGGGCGTTGAACGCCTCGGCCTGGATGGTGGAGAAGGCGCTGGCCCCGCCGCCGC
>NZ_JBEYFP010000773.1:0-2713 GCF_040634455.1 Kitasatospora sp. NPDC007106 | reverse complement strand
CTGGACGCCGACACCGAGGGCGACCGCCCCTGGGTGGCCACCGGATACGTCGCCGGACCGTCGCTGGGATCGGCGGTCCACGAGTACGGTCCGTTGCCGGCCGCGGCCGTCCACGCGCTGGGGATCGGACTGGCCGAGGCGCTGAAGGCCGTGCACGGCCTCGGCCTCGTCCACCGGGACGTCAAGCCGTCGAACGTCCTGCTGGCCCTGGACGGGCCGCGGCTCATCGACTTCGGCATCAGCCGGGCACTGGACGCCACGACCGCGCTCACCCAATCGGGTTTCGTGCTCGGCAGTCCCGGCTACCTCTCGCCGGAGCAGGCCGAGGGGCGGACGGTGGGCCCGGCCTCGGACGTCTTCTCGCTGGGCGCGGTGCTGGCGTACGCCGCCACCGGCGTCCCGCCGTTCGGCGCGGGCGTGAGCACACCCGTCCTGCTCTACCGCGTCCTGCACGAGGAGCCCGACCTCCGCGGGCTCGACACCGTCGCCCCGGGGCTGCGGGACCTCGTGTCCGCCTGCCTCGCCAAGGACCCCGCGGCACGGCCCGCCCCGGACCGGATCAGCGCGTGGCTGGCGGCCGGCGACGGCGCGGCGGCGGAACGGCTGACGGGGCACGGCTGGCTGCCGTCCGAGATCGCCGGCTCACTGGCCCGCCTCGCGGTGGAACTGCTCGACCTCGACGCCGAGGCCGCACCGGGCGGACGCCCGGGCGACGTCGCCCCGCCACCGCTCCGGTCCGCCGTCCAGGTGCCGGACCCGGCACACCACGGTCCGACGGAGCGGGCCGCCACGGCCGTACCGCCGCCGCCGCCGGTCCACCCGCCCACGCCGACGGCTGCGGCCGTCCCGTCGGCCGGAATCATGGCGGCGGTCGACCCCCCGCCCGTGGCGGCCCGCTCCGGTCGCGTGCGTCCCGGTCTCGTCATCGCCACCGCAACGGCGGTCGTGGTGGCCGGTACGGCCGTCTACCTCTCCACCAGCCACAGCAACCACGTCTCCGGCGCCGGACAGCCGACGGCCGGCGGCCGCGACGCCCGATCCTCCGGCCCGTCCGCACCGGTGCCCGCCCCGACGTCGCCGACCTCCGGCGAACCGGCCCCGCAGACACCCGCCGGCACGGTACCCACCGCCCTGCTCGGCACCTGGCAGGGTCCGCTCACCGGCCAACAGAACGACGTCCGGGCGGACTTCACCATCACCATCGCCCAGGGACGGCCGGGCGAGCCGGTCGGCACCATCCACAACAACACCGGAACCGGCACCCGCTACTGCGACTCCGTCGCCGACCTGGTCGCCGTCGGCACCGACCGCCTGATCCTCAAGACCCGCCCGATGAGCATCCTCACCGGCTGCGCAGCCGACCCGCACGAGCAGGTCTACACACGCAACGCCGACGGCAGCCTCCACCTCAGCGTCGGCGCCTACTCCGGCGACCTCGCGAGGAGGTGACCGCCGTGCACGACCGTCGGCCCGCCGTCCGCGGGCCGACCCGTGGCTCACCGGCCGGCGGGTGGGACTCCGGTCACGGCGCGCCGGAGGACACCCAGATGCTGATGGTGCTGCCGGGGTCGATCCGGCTGAAGCTGCCCGGCTCCTGGCGGACGACCTCGCCGCTCGGCCAGATCTTGTCCGGCACGCTCTGCTCCTGCAGCTTGAAGTGGCCGATGTCGGCGCAGGTGCGGGCGTCGGCCACGGTCATGTGTTCCAGTGCCGGTGCTTCGGGCCGGTCGCCGGTCGCGCTGTCGCAGCCGGTGAGGGCGCCGACGGCCCTGGGGTCGCCGCCGGTGGAGATCCAGACCTTGACGGTGCTGCCGACGGTGGTGTCCTCCGATCCGGGTTCCTGGCGTGCCACCTGCCCGGCCGGGGTGAGGCGGTCCTGGACCTTGCCGGCCTCCTCCAGCTTGAGGTGGGCGATGTCCGCGCAGGTCCGGGCGGCGTTCAGGGTCCTGCCCTTGAGCCAGGGGGTGGGGACCTTGCCGTGCTGCTCCTCGGCCTCGCAGTTGGCGAGGTCCCCCGTCGCCCGGGGATCGCCGCCCGTCGACACCCAGACGGTGACGGTGCTGCCCCGCTTCACCGACTGGGAGGTCCCCGGTTCCTGCCGGGTGACGGTGTCCTTGTTGTACTTGCTGCCGGTGGTGGTCTTCTGGTCGATCTTCAGTCCGGCGATCTCCGCGCAGGTCCGCGCCTCGGCGGGCGACATGCCCGAGAACGAGGGCGGGTTGAAGCCGTCGCCCCCGAAGGACAGCGGATCGCACGAGGAGTACGGGCCGGTCGCCCGCGGGTCCGGGGTGTGGGTGGCCGTCCGGTACCCGAAGGGGTCACCGAACGCGGTCACGGCCCAGACGACCGCGACGACGGGCACCAGGGCCAGACCGACGATCCTGGCGTTGCGCACGCGCCGCAGCTGCGCCTGCCGCCGGATCGCGACGTACCGCATGCCCTCGGCGAGGGCGTCGGCCGTGGCGGCGTCGTCGGCACCGGTGAACGCCGCGAACGGCCAGGACGGACCGGTACCCGCTCCGGCACCCGCGCCCCCACCCCTGCCCCCGGTGTCCCGGGCGTCGGCGTGCTCGGCCCCGGCGGGCCGGGCCCTGTCGTCCTCGGCCCCGATGTGCTCCGCCCTGATGTGCTCGGCCGTGACGGTGGGAGCGGAGTGCAGCGGACGGGTCGGTGCTCCGCCCGCGGCGGCCCGGCGGACGTCCTCGGATCGGAA
>NZ_JBEYFP010000772.1:0-2713 GCF_040634455.1 Kitasatospora sp. NPDC007106 | reverse complement strand
GCCGCGGCCGGCGCGGTGGCCGCCGCCGGCCCGTCCGCGCCGCTGCCGGCCACCCTGCTCGGCGGTCTCACCGTCGTGCTCGTCTTCGCCGGGCTCGGCACGGTCCTCGGCGCACCCGAGGTCCGTGACCCGGTGCGCGCCCTCCTCCGGGCCGCGGGTCCGGTCACCCAGGCTGCTGAGAGGAAGCCCCATGGACGCTGAACCGGCCCGTGGCCCCGCCCTGCCCGCCCAGCCGCACCCGGCCCGGTCGGCGCCGTGGATCCTGATGTACCACTCGATCACCCACGAGGAGCACGACCCGTACCTGCTCACCGTCAGCCCGGAGCGGTTCGCCGCGCAGATGGCCTGGCTGGCCCGGAGCGGCCGGCGCGGGGTGAGCGTCCGCGAACTCCTCCGGGCCCGGGCCGCGGGCGCCGCCGCCCGGCTGGTCGGGCTGACCTTCGACGACGGCTACGCGGACTTCGCCCGGTACGCCGTGCCGGTGCTGCGCCGGCACGGCTTCACCGCGAGCGCCTACGTGGTGCCCGATCTGCTCGGCGGCCACAACGGCTGGGACCCGGACGGCCCGCGCAAGCCGCTGCTCACCGTCGACCAGGTGGTCGAACTCGCCGCCGCGGGATGGGAGATCGGCTCGCACGGGCTCTCCCACCGCAGGCTGCCTGGGCTGTCCGCGGACGAGCTCGCCGACCAGGCCCGCGGCAGCCGGCGGGCCCTGGAGCAGTTGGTCGGCGGCCCGGTGACCGGCTTCTGCTACCCGTACGGGGCGGTCGACCGGCCCGCCGCGGAGGCCGTCCGTGACGCCGGGTACCAGTACGCCTGTGCCATCGAGCACGGCGAGCTCACCGGCAGGTTCGCGCTGCCGCGCTGCTACGTCGGCGACCGCGACGGCGCGCTGCGGCTGCTCGCCAAGCAGGGCCGGCACCACTGGCGGGACGCCGTGACCGGACTGCGCGGTGCCGCCCCGGTGCCCGCCGCCCGCCAGGAGGCCGTCCGATGAAGGTCCTGCACGTGGTCACCGGCCTCGCCGCGGGCGGCGCCGAGCGCCAGCTGCACCTGCTGCTGCGCCACCTGCCCGACCGCCACCACTGCGAGGTGGCCACCCTCACCAACCCGGGCACGGTCGCCGAGGCGCTGCGCGCGGACGGCTTCGCCGTGCACGAGCTGGACATGCGCGGCAACCGTGACCTCGCGGTGCTGCCGCGGCTCACCCGGCTGATCCGCAGCCGGCGCTACCAGGCCGTGCACACCCACCTCTACCGGGCCGGGCTGTACGGCCGGCTCGCCGCCCGGCTGGCCGGCGTGCGGACGGTGCTGGCCACCGAGCACTCGCTGCACCCCGGGGTGATCGAGGGCCGGCCGGCCGGCCGCGGGGTCCGGGCGCTCTACCTGGCCGCCGAGCGCCTCGGCCGGACGACCGTCGCCGTCTCCGGACAGGTCGCCGCGACCCTGCACGACTGGGGCGTGCCGCCGCACCGGGTCCACCTGCTGCCCAACGGCATCGACGCCGCCGGGTACGCCGTGCCGGCCCGCACCCGGGCCGCCGTGCGGGCCCGACTCGGCCTGCCGGAGCGGGCGTTCACGGTCGGCGCGGTGGGCCGGCTGGTGCCCGGCAAGCGGTTCGAGGTGCTGGTGGAGGCGGTGGCCGCGCTGGCCGCCCGGCCCGGCCCGGACACCCGGTTGCTGCTGGTGGGGGAGGGGCCGGAACGCGCCGCCCTGGAGGCGCAGGCCGCCCGCGCCGGGGTGGCCGCCGTCTTCACCGGCGAACGCGACGACGTCCCCGAGCTGCTCGCCGCCATGGACGTGCTGGCGGCCCCCTCGACCGAGGAGACCTTCGGGCTGACGGTGCTGGAGGCACTGGCGGCGGGCCTGCCGGTGCTGCGCACCGCCTGTCCGGCCCTGGACGCGCTCGGCCCGGACGCCGCCCCCGCCGCCCACCGGCTGCCGTCCACCGCCGGGGCCTACACCGAGGCCCTGGACGGGCTGCGCGCCGCACCGCCGCGCCGGCTCCCGCCGCCGCCCGCCGTCCACCACTACGACATCGCGCGGATCGCCGCCGAACTCGCCGACCTCTACGACCGGCTCGGCCCCGCCCGCACCGCGCCGCCCCGGCCGGCAGCCCTGCGGGCCTGAACGCGCGACACCACCGACCGAGCCAAGGAGTTCCGATGTCCGAACCGCGCCGATCCGTCCGGGCCGCCGTCCGCCGCTGGTGGCCGGTGGCCGTCGCCGTCCCGCTGGGCGCCGCCGCCGGCGCCGGCTACGCCGCCGTCGCACCCACCGCCTACACCGCCAACTCCTACGTGGTGGTGGTCGCGCAGAACCCGGGGGAGGGTGCCACCGCGGTCAACTTCGCCCAGGCGTACGGCCGGCTCGCGGGGCAGCCGCAGGTGCTGGTCGCGGCCGCCGCGAAGACCGGCCGCACCGTCTCCGCCCTGTCGGACAGCGTCCGGGGCACCACCTCGCCGGACGCCCCGATGATCGAGATCACCGGCACCGGCCGGCGCGCCGCCGACGCGGTGCGGGCGGCCGACGCGGTGGCGACCTCGCTGATCGCCTTCGCCAACACCAGCAGCCAGGACACCGGCGTCAAGCTCGTCCCGCTGGCCAGGGCCGCCTCCCCGGACGGCCCCTCCTCGCCGTCCGCGGCCCTGGACACCGCGGTCGGCGGCGCGGCCGGCGTGCTGGTCGGCGCCCTCGCCATGGCCGCCCGGCG
>NZ_JBEYFP010000771.1:0-2721 GCF_040634455.1 Kitasatospora sp. NPDC007106 | reverse complement strand
GCACCGCGCCGGGCCCCCTTCGGGCTGTCCGGACACGCACGGAGCTCTTCGGGCACCGCCGCGCGCGGGTCACCCCGGCCAGTCTGCGGGCGATGCCTCCTGGTCGTTCCCCCGCACCCACACGATCGAGACGCCGAGCACCCTCCGCATCACCGCGAATCCGCCCTCCCACCCCCCGGGGAGGCGCAGCCGGCCCCGCCGGATCACGCCGCTCGCCAGCCGCGCGTCGCCCGCCTGGAGGGTGCCCGTCCAGCTCGGCAGGCCGATGCTCGGGACGCTCCCGGTCAGCTCGGCCTCGACCGGGATCTCCCGGTCGTCGGCGAGCAGCAGCGCGGGGCCCCGGTACACCGGCGAACTCATGCCACCGACTCTGCTCGCGCCGTTCGGCGCGTGCAAATCCGGCCCGTCCCGGCTGCCCCGCAGGCGGAAAACCGGGTGACCTCCGCGGCCGTGGATCGACAGAATCCTGCCCATGGCGTTGACGCAGCAGCTGGCGAGGGTGAGCCCCGCGTACCTCGACCGGTGCCGCCGGGCCGCGGCCGGCTCCCCCGACGGCGATCCGCGGTGGGACCCGCCGGCCGGCGACCTGCTCGACCTGGACTGGGCGCTCTGGGGCCTGCTGCGGCACCTCCGCGCGGTGGAGGCCGCGCCGGAGCCCGTCGCCCTCCTCGACCGCAGCATCTCCGGCGACGACGCGGCCGCCGTCGCCTTCCTCGACCACCTCGAGGTGTACGACCGCTTCGGCGACCCGCCGACCCTGCTGACCCCGGACGCCGTGGCCGAGGTGGCCGGCCGGCTCGACGCGGTCGACACCGCCGCGATGCTCGCCCGGCTGCCGTCCGACCCGGACGAGGCCGCCGAGTCCTGCGGCTTCGGCGGGTTCCACGGCGACCTCGCCGCCCACCTGGCCCACCACCTCGACGCGCTCCGCTCCTTCTACCGCGAGGCGGCGGCCCGCGGTCTCGCCGTGGTGACCTGGGTCGACTGACCGGCCGGGTGCGCGGTCAGACCGTCAGGGCGGCGCGCAGCGCGGCGAACCCGTCGGCGAGTTCGGTGGCGTCGGCGGGGTTGATCTCCATCTGCAGGTGGCACACCTCGTCGTCGCCGTTGGGCGTCAGCCACGCGAAGAAGGCGAACCGTTCACCGACGGGCTCGGCCGTCAGCGTCAGCGGATTGTTGCGGCCGGGAGTCACCCGCGCCGAGAACCGGGCGCCCGTCGGGACGCTCAGCCGCGCGACCATCCCGTCGGCGAACTCCGCGACCTCCTCCACGGTGAGGAAGGCGGTGAAGTCGGCGGTGAGCGACGAGTACCAGCTCGCGGTGACCCGCCAGTCCTCCCCTTCGGTGTGGACCATCTCCAGCCACGTTCCGCCGCCACCGAGGTACATCCGCGGCACGTCCACGTCACTCTCCCGTCTTCACGTCCTGGGTCGGTGGTCCCGCCGGGGCGGCCCACCGACCCGGATCCTGCCACCGGGCACCGACAGGGCCGGGCACCGGTCCTCAGGGCGCGCCCGCCGAGGTGAGGATGTGGTCGATCAGTTCCAGGGCCGGCGGGAGGTCCTGCGGCCGGCGGTCGCGGGCGCAGCCGGCCGCTCCGCGGACGACGGCGACCAGGGCGGCCACCGCGGTCAGCTCCTCGGGGGTCAGCCGGCCGCCGCGGCGGTGGGCGATCAGCGATCCCTCCGGGCTCGTGTGCACGTCGAGCAGGCGGCCGAGCGCCGTCATCCGTTCGCCGTCCAGGCCGGGCAGGACCTCCTCGAAGCCCACCAGCACCACGGCCACGGCCTCGGCGAGGCCGCGCAGTGCGCTGCCCGCCTCGGTGTCGGGCCGGGTGGCCGTCAGTCCGTCCAGCCAGTCGACCGCGCGCAGCCCGCACCGCCGGGCTTCGGCGAGCACGCTGCGCCCGGCGTCGTCCGGCGTCCGCGGCCCCGGCACCGTGGGCACCGCGCCGAACCTGGTCACGATCGGCGCCCGCCCGCCCTGCACACCCGTCATGGCGGCCAGTCTGCCCGAATCGGCGCGCGCCGGATCCTGGTTCCGGCCGGCTTGAGGTTCCCCCGGGGGAAGGTCCTAGGGTCTGGGCATGGTGGACGGCCCGGAGTTGCTCACGGTCGGTCAGCTGGCCCGTCGGGCCGGGCTGACCGCGAAGGCCCTGCGTCACTACGACCGGGTGGGCCTGCTGCGGCCCGAGGTGGTCGATCCCGGCACGGGGTACCGCTACTACGGCGCCGGGCAGGTCGCGCAGGCGCGTCTCGTCCGGCTGCTCCGCTCCGTGGACGTTCCGCTGGAGCAGGTGCGGCTGTGCCTGGCCGATCCGGACGCCGAGTCCGTGACGGCCCGGGTGCTGGCCGGGCACCGGCTCCGGCTGCGGGCCCGGCTGGACCGCATCCGGGGCGACCTCCACCGCATCGACCATCTCCTCCAGGACGGAGTCGCCAGAGCCATGACCGACAGTGCTGCGCAGCCCGCCGCCACCGCGCCCGACGACGGCGGGCGCCGACTCGCCGTCGACCTGTTCAACGGCGTGTGGCGCCTGCTGGAGAAGGAGGACCGCACGGTGGAGGAGGACGACCGGATGCTGCACATGGCGCACGCCTCCCGGCACCACTGGGGCGAGGTCGGACAGCCGGTGAACCTCGGTCGCGGCGAGTGGCAGTGCTCGCGGGTCTACAGCGTGCTGGGCCGCGGCGAGCCGGCGATCCACCACGCCGCCCGCAG
>NZ_JBEYFP010000770.1:0-2723 GCF_040634455.1 Kitasatospora sp. NPDC007106 | reverse complement strand
GCATCAGCGTCCTGATGATGAAGCTGTCGGCGCCGGAGGACACCGGCGCCAACTCGGCGGCGATCCAGCTGAGCAACGCGCTCGGGCGCCTACCTGCCGATCATCAAGAAGTACGTCGACAACGGCCGCCTCTGGTGGCTGAACATGCAGTACTACAACGGCAGCATGTACGGCTGCTCCGGCGACTCCTACCAGGCCGGCACCGTCCAGGGCTTCACCGCGCAGACCACCTGCCTGAACAACGGCCTGGTCATCCAGGGCACCACCGTGAAGGTGCCCTACGACAAGCAGGTGCCCGGCCTGCCGGCCCAGTCCGGCGCGGGCGGCGGCTACATGGCGCCGAGCCTGGTCGGCCAGTCGTGGAACGCCTTCGGCGGCTCGCTGAAGGGACTCATGACCTGGTCGATCAACTGGGACGGCTCGAAGGGCTGGACCTTCGGCGACAACGCCAAGGCCCTCCAGGGCCGCTGACCTCCCACTGACGTCCCGTTGACGTCCCGCTGAACCCCGCGCCCCGGTGCACGGCCCCGAGCCGCAGTCGGTCACCGACCGACCTGCCCTCGGGCCCGAGCCCGGGGCGCGGGCCGTCGGGCGTCGCCGAAACCCCGACCGGTGGACCCAGGGTGGTGGGCCGCCGTGCGCAGGCAGGTGGTCGGTCCCCCTGCTCCGCATACGTTCTGACACTATGGTCGCCGCCAATCGACGACGCCCCACGGGGCCTCAGAAGGAGTTCTCGGCTTGAGACGAAGACTGGGCATACGATCCGCCGCGGCCGGCATGGCAGCGGCCGCACTGGGGCTGGGGGGAGTCCTCGTTCCCGCCTCGCCCGCCGCCGCCGATTCCGTCATCCGGGAGGCGTCGCAGCTCTCCCTGGCGTACACCGATGCGCAGGCGCCCCTGACGGCCCATCCGGTGTCCTCCGGCGAGGACATCCCGCTCGGTGCCTGGCTCGACGAGGCGGGCACCGCGCACACGTCGCGGGTCTACGCGACCTTCGACCTGGCCGGGTTCGCCGCCACACACGTGCTCAAGGCCAACCTCACCTTCGGCGAGTCCCAGGCGCAGGCCTGCGCGCAGCGCGCCATCGAGGTCTGGCAGACGGTGCCGAAGACCGACGACATCACCTGGCGCAACGCCCCGACCGAGAAGCAACTGCTCGGCACCGTCGGCGGCAGCCAGGCCTGCCCGGCCCAGTACCTGCAGTTCGACCTCACGAGCGCCGCCGCGGCTGCCGTGGCGGCGAACCGCCCGACGCTGTCGATCGAACTGCGCCTGCCCGCGGCCGACGAGGCGAACGCCGCCCTGGGCCGCCGGCTCAGCGGCTCGCGCGGGATCCGGTTGTACCCCACGTACAACACGCCGCCCGGCGCGCCCACCGACCTCTTCACCCAGTACCAGCCCTGCGCCACCGAGAAGCCGTACCCGTACGTCGGGACCCTGACCCCGACGCTGGGGGCCATGCTGCACGACGCGGACGCCGGCGACGGCACGCTGACGGGTCGCTTCGCCGTCTGGCCGGTGGGGCACAAGGAACAGCGCACGGAGTTCACCCAGGACTCGATGGGCAGCGGCTACGAGGGGAACGGGCACGTGCCGGCCGGTCTCCTCGCCGACGGCGGGACGTACGCCTGGCAGGTCCAGGGCGACGACCGCGCCGACAGCTCCGCGTGGTCGCGGCCCTGCTACTTCCACGTCGACGCCACTGCGCCGTCCGCGGCTCCGGTGGTGACGTCGGCGAACTACCCCGCCAAGCAGTGGACACCCGGTGGTGAGCCGGTGCAGTTCACCTTCACCGCGGCCGGCGTGCCGGACGTGGCGGCCTACCAGTACGCCTGGGGCGACCTCGGTGTCGCCGGGGTGGTGAACACCGGTGACCACGGGGTGCCGCAGTGGCGCGACCCCTTCAGCGGTCCCAACTTCGTTCGTGCCGACACCCTCGGCGGGTCGGCCTCGGTGAGCCTGTTCCCGCAGGACTCCGGTCCGCGGACGCTGTCGGTCCGCACCTTCGACCGGGCGTACAACACGTCGGCGGTCACGACCTACCAGGTCTTCGTCGGCGACACCTCGCCCATCGTGACGCCCGACCCGCCCAAGGTGCGCCCCGGGGTGCCGGTGACCCTCCACATGGCGCCGAACGCGAACGTCCGGCCGGTGGACAGCTACACGGTGAAGGTGGGCTACGCCGAGGCGCAGACCGTGACCGCCGCCGCGGACGGCACCGCGTCGATCACGCTCCCGCCGGTGACCGGGGCGACCCAGATCGAGGTGCACAGCCACAGCACGAACGGCTGGGTGAGCTCCCCGTACCGCTGGTTCGCCTTTGTGGACACCTCGCCGACGGTCACCTCGGACGTCTACCCGGAGGACACCGGCACGCCCGTCAACGCCGGCGGCGTCGGCGTCACCGGTACCTTCACCTTCGCCCCGACGGTGCCGGACGTGGCCTCCTACACGTACTCCTTCGACTGGGGGCCGGAGACGACCGTTGTCCCCGGGGCCGACGGCACGGCCCAGGTGTCGTGGGCGCCCGACACGAGCGGGCAGCACCTCGTCTACGCCTACCAGACGGACACCAACGGGGAAGTGTACGACGCCTACTACTACGCCTTCGACGTGAACTAGCGGTCGGTCGGGGGGGGCCCCCCCCCCCCCGCGCCCCCCCGGGGGGAACCCCACCAAAACCCAATAAAAAACAAACACCCAAAAAAAAAAAAAATAAAATA
>NZ_JBEYFP010000769.1:0-2724 GCF_040634455.1 Kitasatospora sp. NPDC007106 | reverse complement strand
GGCGGAGCGGCCCGGTGGGACCCGCCGGCCCTGCCGGCCGAGGACGGCGGACACCCGGGCCCGGGCGCGGGCGGACGGCAGCGGGAGCGTCAGGGTGATCTCGTGGACGTTCTTCGGCAGCCGCAGGGCGACGAGCCGGGAGAGCCTGCCGCCGAGGGCGCCGACGGCCTCGGCCAGGATCTCGTCCTCGTCGTCCACTGCCGCTCCCCCGTCCCGGCCGCCACCCGGGCCGCCGCTGTACGAGGATCAGACTATCGGCCGGTTTCGGCGGGCCCGGACTGACGGTCCGTCAAGCCTTGGCCGGGGCCGAGGAGGTCGAGGAGGACGGAGACGACGGGGCGACCGGGGAGGACGGTGACAGCGACGGCTCCGGGGACGGCACCGGAGAGTCGGCCGGAGAAGCAACCGGGGAGGCGGCCGGGGACTGCGGTGCGTCGCGGTGCAGTTCGGCGGGCGGGGTCCGCTCGGCGTCCATCGGGTCGACCCGCACCAGGCTGCCCCAGACCGCCATCCGGTACAGCGAGGTGTAGACGGGGGTGCAGGTCGTCAGGGTGATGTAGCGGCCGGGCGCGTGGTACGGGGAGCCCGCGGGGACGGCCGCGACGATGCCGACGTTCTCCGGCGAGGTCTCGGGCAGGATGCCGTCCACCCGGTAGACGTACCAGCTGTCGCGGGTCTCGACGACGATCGGCGCACCGACGTCCACCGCGTCGAGGTCGTGGAACTTCGCGCCGTGGCCGTCCCGGTGGGCGGCGAGCGCGAAGTTGCCGGACCGGTCCCAGGGCATCGCGGCGCGGGGCTCCTGGTAGACGCCGGCGACGCCCTGGTCGAGGACGGCCGGGGCGGTGCCGACCTTGATGACGACCGGGTCCTGCTGCATCGCGGGGACGTGCAGGAAGCCGACCTCCTGCCCGGTGGTCACGGTGCTCGGTGCGCCGGAGGGGCCGGGTGCCGCCCAGCTCTGCCGCAGCCGGTCGCCGGCCCGGTCGGCCTGCCGGTCGGCGAGGACGTCCGTCCACCAGAGCGAGTACGCGGCGAACAGCGCGGCCGCCAGGGCGATCGTCAGCATCAGGTTGCCGAAGGCGTTCGTCCACCTGCGGCGCGGGGATCGCCGCGCGTCCTCTGCCGGAGCCCGGTCCATCGGGTCCTCCTCCGCCGGGCGCCTGCCGGTCGCCCCGTCGGCCCGACGTCCGAAGACCCGTCAGACCGGCGTCCGACGGCGCCGCTTGTCCGTGCCCGGGTTCCGTCCGCCGCGTGGGCCGTCCGTCCCGGAGTTGTCCGTTCCCCGACAGTCTGCCGACCGGGGACGGCCGGTCGGCGCGGACGGCACGGGGCATTCGGGTGACACGGTCCGCCGGACGGCCCGTCAGGGGCCGCCCCGCGGAGCTCTTCACTCGAACGGCATGCGCGCCTTCCGCCGGACACCGCGCCCGTAGCTATTACAACTCTGAATGTCGTACGGGTTCGTCCGAGCCCGCGGTCCCGACACCGACTCCCCCCGCCCTCCCCTCCCCCCGCGAGGCCATTTGCCATGAGTACTGCCACCCGCCCGCTGACGCTCACGGTCATCGTTCCCGCGCACAACGAGGAACAGGGCCTCCCGGCGACACTCGAGGCGCTGCTGCGACAGACCGTTCCCGCCGAGCAGATCGTCGTCATCGACGACGGGTCGACGGACCGCACCGGCGAGGTCGCCGCCGGGTACGGCGTGACGGTGCTGCGCCCGCCCCGGAACCTCGGCAGCAAGGCCAAGGCGCAGAACTACGCGCTGCCGTTCTGCACGACCGACCTGGTGCTCGCCGTCGACGCCGACACCGTCCTGGCGGACGACTACATCGAACACATCAAGCCGGCCTTCGACGACGAGGACGTGCTGATCGCGTCCGGTTGCGTGCAGAGCCGGTTCGAGCGGACCTGGGCCGAGCGCGGCCGGTCCGTGGAGTACCTCTACGGCTTCCACTGGAACCGTCCGATCGAGAACATGGCCAACTCGCCGGTGGTCTGCTCCGGCTGCTGCTCGGTCTTCCGGCTCCAGCCGCTGGTCGACTTCGGCGGGTTCCCGGAGCGGACGATCGTCGAGGACATGGACTACACCTGGTCCGTGCAGATGGCCGGGAAGAAGGCCGTCTACGTCAGCGCGGCGGTCGCCTGGGCGGCCGACCCCGAGGACCTCACCTACCTGCGCAAGCAGACCTGGCGCTGGGCGGCGGGGTACTTCCAGAACGTCCGCATCCACCTGCCTCGGATGATCTTCAAGAAGCCGATGCTGGCGTTCTGGGTGGCCCTCAAGCTGTGGGAGACCATCGCCGTCCCGCTGTGGCTGGTCCTGCCGCTGGTGGTGCCCGGCGTCGGCTTCTCGATCGGAGACGCCTTCCTCTGGTGGTTCCTGTGGTGGCTGTCGACCAGCACCCTGATGATCGGCCTGCCGCTGGTCTACGCCGCCCGGAAGCGGAAGATCCCCCTGAGGCGCGTCCTGCGGAACCTGCCGTACGTCTTCCTCACCAAGCTGGTGGACTTCTGCTACCAGTGGAAGGCGCTGGTCGTCGAACTGGTCCTGGTGCCGTTGCGGCTCTCCAAGGGCCTGGTGAACTACGAGAAGGGCCGCGCCGACACGCCCGCCGTCCCCGCGCCGGCCGCCCGGGCCGGGATCGAGTCCGGCGAGCCCGCCCCCGCCACGACCACCTGACCGCCGCTGCTCCGGCCGGCCCCGCACTGCGCGGGGCC
>NZ_JBEYFP010000768.1:0-2734 GCF_040634455.1 Kitasatospora sp. NPDC007106 | reverse complement strand
GCGGCCCGGCCGGGACCGCACCGCGGCGGCGTGCAGGAGCCGGGGCCGGCCCCCACGCCGCCCCCGGTTCCGCGTTCCGTTCCCGGCCGGCCCCCACGCCCGCCGGGTCGGCCCCGTGTCGCTACGACACGGGAGTGATCAGGCCGTAGTGGCCGTCGTGCCGGTGGTGGAGCACATTGCCGCGACCGGTCTCGGCGTCGGTGAAGAACACGAAGGGCAGACCGCTCAGGTCGAGGCGCTCGACCGCGTCGGCGACGGTGAGTTCCGGCGCGCCGACGGTGCTCACCGGCAGGCCCGGGACCTGCTCGGCCCGGGGACCGCTCGTGGCCAGCCGGTACCCGCCGTCGTCGGCGTCCCGGTGCACCACGCTGTCGCCACCGCCCGCCGTGTCCGTGAACAGGTGGAAGTCGTAGTCCATCGCCTCCAGTTCGAGCACCGCCTCCCAGGCGGTCTGCCGTGCCGGGCTGTAGGACCTGTGCCGCACGATCCGGCGGTCCCCGGTGCCCCGGGCGGACCGCTGCGGGCGGTGCCCGTGGCCGCTGCCGTCGCCCCCGGCGTCCGGGGCCGTCCCGTGCCGGCGGTGGTGGTCGTGGTGCCTGCGCACGCGGGCGATCCGCGCGTTCAGCCGGTCCTGGAGCAGGTCGATCGCCTCCTGCATGGTGGCGGCCGCCACGTGGGCCCGTACGGGCCTGCCGTTGAGGTCGACCACGGCCTGGGCGAGGGAGGGCTCGGAGACCGCGTGGTTGGGCTCCTGGGTGAGCTTCACCCGGGCGGCGAGGACGGGCTCGTCGAGCCGCTCCAGCACGGCGAGCAGCTTCGTACGCGCGTAGTCGGGCGCGGCCAGGGTGACCTCGCCGCGGGTCTCCACCAGGACGCCGGGGGCGGGCCGGGTCTGCAGACGGTTCATCAGAGTTCCTTTCCGGGTGGGTTCAGACAGCAGTGCGGGACACTGCCGGGCCGAGGGCCGAAGGTCCCGTCGGCGCGGACCTCCGTCCCGTGTCCCCGGCCGGCGACAGCGCGCGGACGGTGGTGCCGGTGGTGCCGAGGAGCGCGCCGAGGGCGTCGTCCAGCGGGCCGATGACGGCGAGGTGGCCGGTCCGTTCGGCGAAGGCGGCCGCGGCCTCGGCCTTGGGACGCATGGAGCCCTCGGGCAGGTCGAGTGCGCGCAGTTCACCGGGGGTGGCCGTGGTGAGCGGGCCGGGGCGGGAAGCGCCGAAGCGGGTGAACACATGGGTGACGTCGGTGAGGATCAGCAGGGCGTCCGCGTCGAGCTGCTCGGCGAGCAGGGCGGCGGTGAGGTCCTTGTCGACCACGGCCTCGACGCCGCGGACGCGCCCGGTGTCGGGGTCGCGGACGACCGGGACACCGCCGCCTCCGGCGGCGACGACCACGGTTCCGGCGGCCAGCAGGGCACGGATCGCGGGCAGTTCCGTGATCGCCCCGGGTCGGGGCGAGGGAACGGTGCGGCGCAGCCGGGCACCGTCGCGGGCGGTGGTCCAGCCGCGTTCGGCTCCCATCAGCCTGGCCTGGCGGTCGGTCAGCTGACCGCCGATGAACTTGCTCGGCCGGCGGAACGCCGGGTCCTGCGGATCGACCTCGGTGTGGGTGACCAGTGCGGTCACGCTCCGCCCCGGCAGGCGGGCCGTCAGCTCGCGGACGAGCAGCGTACCGATCATGCCCTGGGTCTCGGCGCCGACGACGTCCAGCGGGTAGGGCACGGTCAGTGCCGGGTCGGTCTCGCTCTCGGCGGCGAGCAGGCCGACCTGCGGACCGTTGCCGTGGGTGATCACCACCTCGTGCCCGGCGAGGACGAGTTCGGCGAGTGATCGGGCGGCGTCGTGGACGTGGTGTTGCTGGACGGCGGCGTCCGGGTGCTCCCCGCGCCGGAGCAGGGCGTTGCCGCCGACGGCGACGACGATGCGCATGGTCAGTCCCTCCCGAGGGTGGCGACGAGGATCGCCTTGATGGTGTGCATGCGGTTCTCGGCCTGCTCGAAGACCAGTGACGCGGGCGACTCGAACACCTCGTCGGTGACTTCGAGGCCGTCGAGTCCGTGCTGCTCGGCGAGTTCGGCGCCGAGTTCGGTGCGGCGGTCGTGCAGGGCGGGCAGGCAGTGCAGGAACGCGGTGCCGGGGTTTCCGGTCGCGGCCATGGCCCCTGCGTCGACCTGGTACGGCAGCAGCAGGTCGATGCGCTCCTTCCACCGGCTGTGGTCCTCGCCCATCGAGACCCAGACGTCGGTGTACAGGTAGTCCGCGCCGCTCACGGCCTCGCCGACCTCTTCGGTGAGGGTGAGCCGGGCGCCGCTGTCCCCGCCGCGCAGCAGGCACTCCTGCACCAGGGACGGGTCCGGCCACAGCTCGCGCGGTGCCGCGACACGGACGTCCATGCCGAGCAGGCTGCCCATCGCCATCAGCGAGTTGGCGGTGTTGTTGCGGGCATCGCCCAGGTAGCAGAAGGAGATCTGCTCCAGCGGCCTGCCGCTGTGCTCACGCATGGTGAAGACGTCGCACAGGCTCTGGGTGGGGTGGCGCTCGTCGGTCAGGCCGTTGTAGACGGGGACGCCGGCGTGCTCGGCGAGTTCGGTCACGGTGGCCTGTGCGTAGCCGCGGTACTCGATGCCGTCGTACATCCGGCCGAGCACGCGGGCGGTGTCGGCGACGGATTCCTTGTGGCCGATGTGCGCGCTGTCGGGGCCGAGGTAGGTGGTGGTGGCGCCCTGGTCGGCCGCGGC
>NZ_JBEYFP010000767.1:0-2739 GCF_040634455.1 Kitasatospora sp. NPDC007106 | reverse complement strand
CCTGCGGTTCTGCCACTGTCCCTGGAACAAGTCTTCCGGCCTCGCGGCGTCCGCCAGCCGTTGGACGGTTCGGTAGGTCATGCCGAGCGTGGACGGTGGCGTGCTTGGCGCGGGTGCGGTCGGCGAACCGGTGCCCGGTGGGCCATGGCGAGCCGCCGTCCGCCGGTGCCTGGCCCCCTGCCTTCTCCGGGGCCGCCTCGGCGGTGGTCGCGCGGTGGCGGGAGATGCACCGCTAGGCGGCTTCGCCGAGGTTGCGCCAGAGGTGGAAACGGTCGGCAACCTGGACGGCAGTGGGTGCCCCGATGCTGGCGCCCTCGGCGAAGAACGGGGCGCGGTCGCGGCAGACGACCTCGATCCCCGGGCGTTCGGCCAGCCAGGCCGCGACCGTGCCCGCCTCCCGATTCGGCAACAGGTCTACCGGTCGGCGCGTCTCGACGTCGACCAGCACGGTCCCGTAGACACATCCCTTGCGTATCGCGTACTCGTCGACGCCTACCACCCGCGGCGCAGGTAGGATCCGTGCACCCGCTCCGACCAGCTTCCGCAGCCCGGGCAGCGAGCCTTGGCCGTCCGGGATCGGACATCGACTCGGATCACCTCGCCGTCGTCCTGCACCCGACACCACCCTGATCTCCGAAACCGACAGGAAGAGCAGCTCTTCCAGCCGGAGCAGTACCTCGCGCATAGCCAGAACCATCTGCCCGAACGCCGCCGCCACCGGCCGTTTCCAGACGATCTTGCGGGACACGCCGGCAAGAGCACCCAGTTCCCGGATACAAGATCCAGTATCGCCCGAGGTCAACCGCCGTGCGGCTGCGCGCGTACCTGCCGGGGCGGTGTCCGCGGCCGCCGTCGGTGAGGCGACATCGATCGGGCCGGGCGGCACCGTCGGGCGCGGGGAGCCGCTGCCGCCCACCACCGGGTGTGACGGCGCACTTGCAGGGCGAAGCGCGAGAGTGATCTCGTTCCAGCACTGTGGCCATGGCGGACCCGACGACCGCGGCGTGCGGCGCCATGGAGTCTTCGCTCACGGCGACAGCGTACGGTTCGCCTCAGGCGCGCCAACGGGTGATGGCGGCGGCGTCCGCTCGCGTGCCCGGCTGTCCGGGATCACGGTGTCGGAAAGTGGGATCGCGTCCTCGACCACCGCGAGCCGACCCCCGAGCATCGGCTTAGGTACTTCGCCGGGGTCGCCGCAGAGCAGCATCCGCACAGCGGCCCACACCAGGTTTACACCGGTCATACGGGTCTGGTAAATGCCCGCCGCTGCCCTGGCGTTGACTTCCAGGAGCACCGGTTGCCCTTTCCAGTAACGGAATTGGACGTTGGACAGGTATGCGAGCCGGAAGTGGCCGACGGCCAGCCGGGCGAGTTCCATCACGTCGGGGTCGTCCACCAGAGTCCGGACTCTGCCCGACTTGGCCCGGGCGATCGCGCTCACCAGGGTGCCCGCCGTGTCAGACAGACAGTCGACACTGACCTCCGGAGGATCCAGGTACGGCATCACGATCAGCTCGGGAACGGTCTCGCCCCTGTCCTGGGCATGCTGCAGCGCGTCCGCGACTGCCGGGACCGATGCCGTCGGCCGTGGCAGGCGCTCGAAGTCCGAAACCTTCAGCGGGGAGTCGTCCAGGAGCCGGAAGCCGTAGGCCGAGTACTCGCCCGCGGGCTTGACGCACAGAGCACTGTCCGTCCCGGCGAACTCCTGGACCGCTTTCCGTAGACCGTCGGCATCGGAGACCGCCCGCCACGGGGCGACCGGCACTCGAGAGCGCTCGGCTGCCGCGTACAAGCGGCTCTTGTCGGTCACCGCGCGGAGCGTCTCGGCGGGTCCGCACATGACCCTCGTGTCGACCGCCGAGAACGCCTCCGCGCGGTCGGCGAGTGCCACCAGACGCGAGGACGGCATGATCACGTCGATGTCGTGCCGTTGGCAGAAGTCGATCGCGAAATCGAAGAAGGCCTCATCCTCGCCCGGCTCGGGCTCGACCACGTCGCACGCCGTGAGCGCCGGTGCCGCCGGGTCGGGATGGGTGCCGTAGACCTGTACCCGGGCGTGGTCAGGGTTGTCGCGCAGCATCGGGATCAGGTGCACTCGTGCGGGCCAGATCCTGTTGAACCAGATGCGCACGTCCACCGTCCCACCTCGCTTCCGACGCACCGGGACGACCGGGCGCGGTGCCGTCCGCCGGGACGCAGGTCCCCCCGGGCCGGGCAGCCAGTGCCTTCGCGCAGTCCACCGTCGCTGTGAGTCCATCCTGTCACCGTCCTCCGGCCGAGGCCGCTGCTGGTAACCGTTCAGCTACGGTGCACGGTTCAGCGTGATCGCGGACCTCGTCGAGCACGCCTGCGCGACCAAGCCCGGCTACCGATCGCGGACCTGGGACACGGGCCCGGCCGGGATTCGACCGCCTGCCGGACGCCGTCCCGAGCGCTGCGCGATGAACGTTCTGTACAGCCTGCATCACTTGGGCTACGTCGTCCCGCCGCAGGCCGACGCCGGCTGGGTCGGCGCGGCCGGGCCCGGCCCGTCGTACCTGGACGAGGGCTCGGGCGGACCGGAGAACGACTTCACCAGCCGCAACACCACCTTCATGACCTGGAACCTGCTGCACCTGGCCCGGATGCTCAGGGACGCCGGCGGCATCCCCGCCCACGGCAACCAGCGCTCCGAGTGGGAGGCCGGCTGCCGCTTCGACTTCGAGAACCCCCAACACCGCTGACCCCGGCGCCGGGCTG
>NZ_JBEYFP010000766.1:0-2746 GCF_040634455.1 Kitasatospora sp. NPDC007106 | reverse complement strand
GTCGCCGATGATCCGGCCGCGGCCGTAGGCGTCCGGCAGGCCGGTGATGACACCGGCCTTGCGGGCGGCCAGGATCTCGGGGGTGTAGGCGTCGAAGACGCCGTCGTTGTGGGTCTTGCGGTAGGCGGTGAAGACCTTCTCCAGCTCCGGCGACACCGGGTAGCCGTAGGTGCGCAGGGCGCCCGCCACCATCCGCCAGCCGCCGTTCGGCATGATCGCCCGCTTCAGCGGGGTGTCGGTCTGCAGGCCGACGATCAACTCCCGCTCCCGGTCGATGTATCCGGGTGCGTGCGCGGTGATGCCGGACGGGACGTCGTACGCGACGTCGTACACGCCCTTGGCGCGCTCCTCGGGGAAGCGGTCGGTGATCCGCTTCCACACCGCCAGGGTCCGCTCGGTCGGGCCGGCCAGGAAGGCCGCATCGCCCTCGTAGGGGGTGTAGTTGTGCTGGATGAAGTCGCGGACGTCGATCGCGTCTCGCCACAGGCCGCCCCGGAAGCCGTCCCAGGCTCCGCGGGTGGCCGTCTCCGTCTGCCGGACCGTCATGGTCGCTGCTCCCGTCGTGTTGTCGTCGGAACGGTCGTGCTGCTCGGGCCGTCGGCGCTCAGCCCCGGGTGCCGTAGTAGGCCTGGGTCATCAGCTGCTGCATGTCGGCGAGCATCGGCAGCCGCGGGTTGGCCGGGGCGCACTGGTCCTCGTAGGCGTTCATCGCCTGCCGGGGCAGCGCAGCCAGGAACGCCGCCTCGTCCACGCCGGCCTCCTTGAAGGACCGCGGGATGCCGACCCTGTCGCGCAGTTCCTCGACCGCGGCGGCGAGCGACTCCACGCCCTGCTCCGGCGTGGCGGCGGGCAGGCCGAGCGCCTCGGCGACGGCCCGGTACCGCTCCGGCGCCGCGTAGCTGCGGTACTTGGGCCAGCTGGTGACCTTGCCGGGCGCGGCGCCGTTGTACCGGATCACGTGCGGCAGCAGCAGGGCGTTGGTCCGCCCGTGCGCGATGTGGAAGGTGGCGCCCAGGGTGTGCGCCATGGCGTGCACCACGCCGAGGAAGGCGGAGCCGAAGGCCATGCCGGCGATGGTGCCGGCGTTGTGCATCTTCTCGCGAGCCACCGTGTCGCTCGGCCCGTCGGACACCGCCCGCTCCAGGTGCTCGAAGATCAGCCGGATGCCCTGCAACGCCAGGCCGTCGGTGAAGTCGTTGGCGTAGACCGACACATAGGTCTCGATGCAGTGGGTGAGGGC
Source organism: Kitasatospora sp. NPDC007106 (assembly GCF_040634455.1). Lineage (NCBI taxonomy): Bacteria > Bacillati > Actinomycetota > Actinomycetes > Kitasatosporales > Streptomycetaceae > Kitasatospora > Kitasatospora sp. NPDC007106. The sequence goes on along the minus strand of NZ_JBEYFP010000766.1, from coordinate 1,506 downwards.
GTCGAAGCCGGAGTCCGCGGTGACGTCCTTGGGCAGCCGGGTGGTGAGCGCCGGGTCGACGATCGCGACGCTCGGGGTGAGCGCGTAGTCCGCCAGCGGGTACTTCTGGCCGGTGGCGGTGTCGGTGATCACCGCGAACGGGGTGACCTCGGAGCCGGTGCCCGAGGTGGTGGGGATGCAGACCAGCTTCGCCTTCTCCCCCAGGTCGGGGAAGGTGAAGGCGCGCTTGCGGATGTCGAAGAACTTCTCCTTCAGGTCGGCGAACTCGACCTCCGGGTGCTCGTACATCAGCCACATCACCTTGGCGGCGTCCATCGGCGACCCGCCGCCGAGCGCGACGATCGTGTCGGGCCGGAAGTCCCGCATGAGCTCGGCGCCCCTGCGGACGGTGTCGATGCTGGGGTTGGGCTCGACGAAGTCGACCACCCGCACCTCGACGGGCTCGCTGCGGCGGTCGAGGACGCCCCTGATCCGCTCCAGGTGGCCGATCTCGACCATCGTCCGGTCCGTGACGACGACGATCCGGCGGGCGTTCGGCATGCTCGCCAGGTACGTGATCGAGTTGCGCTCGAAGTAGATCTTCGGCGGGACCTTGAACCACTGCATGTTGGTGTTCCGCCGGCCGATCCGCTTGATGTTGAGGAGGTTGAGCGCCGACACGTTGCCCGACACCGAGTTGTGCCCGTAGCTGCCGCAGCCGAGCGTCAGCGAGGGGGTGAAGGCGTTGTAGACGTCGCCGATGCCGCCCTGCGAGCTGGGCGCGTTCCAGATGATCCGGCAGGCCTTCACCGCGTGCCCGAACTCCTCGACGAACGCGGCGTCCTCGGTGTGCACCGCCGCCGTGTGCCCGAGCCCGTTGAACTCCACCATGGCGGCCGAGAGTTCGACGCCCTCACGGCGCGATCCCGCGGTCAGCACCGCCAGCACGGGGCACAGCTTCTCCCGGGTCAGCGGCTCGAACGGCCCCACCCGCTCGACGTCCACCAGGATCACCGAGGTGTCCGCCGGCACCTCGAACCCCGCCGCCTCGGCGATCTGCGCCGCCGAGCGGCCCACCACCCCGGGGTTCAGTCGCTCCCCGGCGCAGGAGGTGCCGTCCGCGGAGCCGAACAGGTGGCGCTCCAGCAGGGCCTTCTCCTCGGCACTCGCGTGGTGCGCCTTCAGCGTGCGGAACTCGGCGAGTGCGGCGTCGCGGATCTCCGCGTCGAGGACGACCGCCTGCTCCGAGGCGCAGATCATCCCGTTGTCGAAGGTCTTGGACAGCACGATGTCGTTGACCGCCCGCTTCAGGTCGGCGCTCTTCTCCACGTACACGGGGACGTTGCCCGCGCCGACGCCGAGGGCCGGCTTGCCGCACGAGTAGGCGGCGCGCACCATCGCGTTGCCGCCGGTGGCCAGGATCGTGGCGACGTCCGGATGGTTCATCAGCGCCTGGGTCGCCGCCATCGACGGCTCCTCGATCCACTGGATGCAGTGCTCGGGCGCCCCGGCCGCCACCGCGGCGTC
>NZ_JBEYFP010000765.1:0-2749 GCF_040634455.1 Kitasatospora sp. NPDC007106 | reverse complement strand
TGGTGGGTGACCACGCCGGTGAGCTCGGACGGGGCGATGCCGGCGCGTTCGCAGGCCTCGCGGGCGATGGCGGGCAGTTCGCCGGTGACCCAGCGGAACACCGACTGGCCCTCCTGGGCGAACCGCGGCTGCCAGTCGTCGACGAGCCGGACGGCGCTGCCGCGGGAGGGGTCGGAGCCCCAGGCGACCGGGCCGATGCCCGCGGTGTCGGAGGCGCTGAGCACGGCCGCGCCGGCGCCGTCGCCGAGCAGGACGCAGGTGCTGCGGTCGGTCCAGTCGGTCACGTCGGACATCTTCTCGGCGCCGATGACCAGGGCGTGCCGGGCGGCGCCGGCCCGCAGGCTGTGGTCGGCGGTGGCGAGGGCGGTGCAGAAGCCGGCGCAGCCGTTGTTGAGGTCGAAGGCGACGGCGGAGGGGATCGCGAGCCGGGCGGCGACCTGGGCGGCGGTGGAGGGGCAGCGGTCGATCGCGCTGCAGGTGGCGACGGTGATCAGGCCGATGTCGGCGGGTTCCAGGCCGGCCGCGGCGAGGGCCTTCTCGGCCGCGGCGGCGGCCATGTCGGCGACGGTCTCCTCGGGGGCGGCGATCCGGCGGGTGGCGATGCCGGTGCGGCGGCGGATCCATTCGTCGTTGGTGTCGACCATCGCGGCGAGGTCGTCGTTGGTCAGGACGCGGGCGGGCTGGTAGTGCCCGAGTGCGGTGATGCGACTGCCCTGCATGCCGGTTTCTCCTCGGCTCGGCGACGGTTCCCGGGAATATAGCAACCGATCGGTCGGACGCTAAGTGGGAGGCGGCTGGATACGATGACGGCATGAGTCCACGCAAGTCCGTCGCCGAGGCCCGAAGAACGAGGGACCGCATCCTGGAGCACGGCATTGCGATCGCCTCCGTCGACGGCCTGGACGGGCTGACCATCGGTCGCCTCGCCACCGACCTGGGCATGAGCAAGGCCGGCGTGCTCGGCCACTTCGGCACCAAGGAGGCGCTGCAGCTCGCCGCGCTGGACGGCGCGGCGGCGATCTTCTCCCGCACGGTGTGGGCACCCGCCGAGCACCGGCCGCCCGGCCTGGCCCGGCTGCGGGCCGTCTGCGAGGCGTGGATCACCTACCTGGAGACGGACCGGGACACCTTCCCCGGCGGGTGCCTGTTCACCACCGCCGCCGTCGAGTTCGACGCCCGCAGCGGGCCGGTGCGCGACGCGGTCGGGCGGCTGCTGCGGGTCTGGCGCCGCCGGCTGGCCGCGGAGGTGCGCACCGCCGTCGCCGAGGGCGAGCTGCCGGCCGGCACCGACGCGGAGCAGCTCGTCTACGAGCTGGGCGGCCTCTACCTCGCGCTGAACCAGGAGCTCCAGCTCTTCGGCGCCCCCGGCGCCGCCGAGCGCACCCGGCGCGGCCTGGACCGCCTGCTCGGCCCGGGCGCCCCGGCGGACCCGGCCCTCACCTCCCGCGCCTCCTGAGCCGGCACCGCCCCGGACGGCGGCCGGGACGCGGGTACCGGCGGCGCGCAGGCCCGGGCCGCGCCCCCGCTACCGTGGACGGCATGGATCTTCCCTCCGCCGAACGGACCGTCAGCGACGACCTGGGCACGCCGGTCCGGCTCGGCCCGGTCTCCCGGGTGGTGTCGCTGGTGCCCTCGCTCACCGAGGCGGTCGCCGCGACCCGCCCGGGGCTGCTGGTCGGCGCCACGGACTGGTGCAGCCACCCGGCCGGGCTGGACGTGGCCCGGATCCGCGGCACCAAGAACCCGGACACCGCCCGGATCGCGGCGCTGCGCCCCGACCTGGTGATCGCCAACGAGGAGGAGAACCGCGCCCCCGACCTCGCGGCGCTCCGCGACGCCGGACTCGCCGTCTGGGTCACCCGGGTCCGCACCCTCGACGAGGCCTTCGCCTCGCTCGACCGGCTGCTCACCACCGCCTGCGGCCTGCCCCGGCCGGCCTGGCTCGACGAGGCGCAGCGGGCCTGGCGCGACCTGCCCGTCCCGGCGGGGCAGCCGCGCCGCGCGGTGGTGCCGATCTGGCGGCGGCCGTGGATGGTGCTCGGCCGCGACACCTTCGCCGGTGACCTGCTGCGCCGCCTCGGCGTGCACCAGCTGTACGCCGACCACGCCGAGCGCTACCCGGCCGTTCCGCTGGACGAACTGCAGGCCGCGGGGGCGGAGTTGGTGGTCCTGCCGGACGAGCCCTACCGCTTCACGGCGACCGACGGGCCGGAGGCCTTCCCCGGCGTCCCGGCCGCCCTGGTCAGCGGCCGCCACCTCACCTGGTACGGCCCCTCGCTGGCCGAGGCGCCCACCCTCCTCGCCGCCGCGCTCGCCGCCGCGACCCCGTCCTGAGCCGCCGGCGGTCCGCCGAGGGTGTCACCGGGTACCGGGCGGGCGGTCGAAGACGCAGTCGCCGCAGACCCCGCCGCCCGGCACCCGGTAGTAGAGGCAGCAGGAGCTGCGCCGGAAGGCGAGCGGGCGGTCCGGGGCGGTGACGCTCCCGGTGCCCTCCAGCGGCGGGGTGTCCAGCAGGTCCCGGACGAGTGCCTCGGCGCGGCGCGCGGCCGCGGTGTGCCGGACGGACGGCGCGGCGGCCAGCACCCGGCCGGCGCCGACCAGGGCCGAGGCGGCGTTGCCGTCGAACAGGCGTTCCGCCACCGGCGCGACCGAGCGGACGGCCGCGGCCAGCGGGACGAGGTTCTCCACCGCCACGGCCTGCCGGAGGCCGTCGGCGAGCGGTCCGTCCGCGGCGGCCGGCCGGTCCGGC
>NZ_JBEYFP010000764.1:0-2753 GCF_040634455.1 Kitasatospora sp. NPDC007106 | reverse complement strand
CCAAGACCGGGTATCCGACGCTGCCGCTGGAGCAGCAGCGGATGCGGCTGCTGGGCGGTCTGGCGATGCTCGCGCAGCGCACCCAGGCCGAGGTCCGCGACCATCCTCCGTCGCTCTCCGCCACGACCAAAGTCGGGGAACCGGCGGTTCCGGTCCTGAGGCGGGAGCGGCGGCTACTCCCGCCGGACGAGGAGCAGGGCGATGTCGTCGGGCCGCTGTGCCGTCCGGCGGGCCCGGCCGACCAGCCGGTCGGCGAGGTCGTCGAGGGTGCGGCCGCCGTCCCGTGCGCCGCCACGCGCGTCGGGTACCACGGGCCCGGCGTGGGCGAGCGAGCTGCGGAGTTCGTCGATGCCCTGGTCGATGGAGGTGGACGGGGTCTCCACCAGGCCGTCGGTGTACAGCGCGAGCACCGAGCCGACCGGGAGGTGCAGCCGGGTGGTGGGGTAGTGCGAGGAGCGGTCGACGCCGAGCAGCGGGCCGCCCTCCAGGTCGACCAGGTCGGTGCGCCCGTCGGGACGGCGCAGCAGCGGCGGCGGGTGGCCGGCCCGGACGCCGTGCCCGCGGCCGTCCGAGGGGTCGAGGTGGATCAGGCAGCAGCTGGCGAGCAGCCCCGGATCGAGGTCGGCCATCAGGTGGTTGGTGCGCACCAGCACCTCGGCGGGCGGGCTGCCGCCGGAGGCGAAGGCGCGCACGGCGCTGCGCAGCTGCCCCATGGTGGCGGCGGCGCCGACGTTGTGTCCCTCGACGTCGCCGATGACCAGGCAGAGGCCGTGCGGGGTGGTGATGACGTCGTACCAGTCGCCGCCGATCTCCATGCCGCGGGTGCCGGGCAGGTAGCGGGCGGCGATGGCGATGCCGGGCACGGTGGGCAGCCGGTGCGGGAGCAGGGCCTGCTGGAGGCCGCGGGCGAGCTCGAACTCGGCGTCGTACAGCCGGGCCCGCTCCAGGGCCTGGGCGATCAGGCCGCCGAGGGCGGTCAGCTGGACGCGGTCCTCGGGGGTGAAGGTCCTGGGCTGTTCGAAGCCGAGGATGAGGCTGCCGATGGGGTGGCCGGAGGCGATCAGCGGCAGGAAGGCCCAGGCCCGCATCTCGTCCTGCGGGATGCCCGGGTAGGCGTCGAGGAGTTCGCGGGAGGACTGGAAGAAGAGCGGGGTGCCGGCGATCAGGGTCTCGGTGCCGGGCAGCCGGGCGCCGAGCGGGGTGGCCTCGAAGCGGTCGAGGAACCCCTCGGGGTAGCCGCTCTGGGAGACCAGGTGCATCCGGCCGTTCTGGGCGAGGTAGAGGGCGAGCTCCTGGCCGCCGTAGCCGGGCAGGATCTGCTCCAGGACGGTGTTGCAGACCTCCTGGACGGAGACCGCCTCGGTGAGGGCGCTGGCCAGCTGCAGCAGGTGGTAGGTGGCGCCGAGGCTGGCGGGGGCGGCGGGCGGGGCCTCCGGCAGGACGGCGGAGTGCGGGTCGGCCGGTTCGGCGGCGGCGACGACCCGGCCGGTGACGCCGTGCGCGTCGGGGTAGAGCGAGAAGGCGAGCCAGTGGTCGGGGGGCCGGCAGGCGAGGAAGGCGGTCGGGCGCCGGGAGAGCATCGCGGCGCGGTAGCGGTCCTCGTAGGCGGGGTCGCCGAGCCAGGGCAGCACGTCCCAGGGATGCCGGCCGAGGAGTTCGTCCCGGCGGGCGTGGAGGAACATCTCGGCGGTGCGGTTGACGTAGACGACCATGCCCTCGGCGTCGAGGGCGAAGACGCCGTCGCGCAGCCGCTCCACGGCGGCGACGGCGGCGGAGCCCGCGGAGTCGTCGAGGACGACGACGACCAGGTGGGTGCCGTCGGCGACCCGGCGGCCGCGCAGGTCGAGGGTGCGGTGGCCGCCGCGCGGGTCGCGGACCCGGACCTGCCGGTCGAAGGGGCGGCCGTCGGCCGCGGCCCGCCGGGCGGCCTCGCGCAGCAGCGGCATGTCCTCGGGCGAGAGCCGTTCGACCAGGGTGGCGAGCCGGCCGTCGAAGGAGCCGGGGGCGAGGCCGAGGATGGCCTCCAGCTCCCGGTCGACGGCGATGGTGCGGCCGGGGATGTCCCAGTCGAAGACGCCGACCCGGGTGGCCGGCCCGGACGGCGGCGGGAGCTGGACGACGGTGGGCTCGTCGGCGGCGGCCAGTTCGCCGTACGGGGTGAGCGAGGCGGCGATCCGGTTCGCGGAGGAGCGCAGCTGGCGGCGGGCGCCGCCGGGCAGGCCGGCCTCGGTGCTGGGCCACAGCACGCACAGCACGCCGAGGGTGCCCTCGCGGGTGGCGATCGGTGCGGCGGCGAAGGAGAAGGCGTAGGGCAGGCCGACCGCGAGGCGGGGGAAGCGCCGCATGGTCTCGTCGGGGTCGGCGAGGACGATGGTGCGGCCGGTGCGGAAGGCCTCGGCGGGGGGCAGCGGGGCGAGCAGGGCGATCCGCCGGAAGGCGCTGAGCAGTGGCAGCGGGACGCCGACGACGGTGCTGAGCACCAGCGAGCGGTGGTCGGGGGACGGCAGGTAGACCAGCCCTCCGTAGCCGGAGGTGAGGTCGACGGCCCTGGTCAGGCCCTCGGCGAGGAGTTTCTCGACGGCGTCGCGGTCGGCCGCCCGGCGCGGGGCACCCGGCGGGGCGATCTCCTCGGCCGGGGGCGGCGGTGCTCCGGCGGTCTCCCACCGCGGCGCTGAACGACGAGGACAGCCGCAAGCTGCTCGACCTGATGCTGGAGCTCAAGGCCCAGGGCATCTCCTGCATCATCATCTCGC
>NZ_JBEYFP010000763.1:0-2768 GCF_040634455.1 Kitasatospora sp. NPDC007106 | reverse complement strand
GGTCCCGGGGCGCGCCCCACCGCTGCCCCGGGACCGTCCGCGCGGATCGTCCCCGGCGTGCCGTCGGCCCGGGCGGCGCGGTGCTGCCCGCCGGACCGTCAGCGGCGTGCCCCGGCGGCGGGGACGGCGGTGACGGTGTCGTGGGGGCTGAAGGTGCGGCGGTAGGCGGCGGGTGAGACCCCGAAGGCCGTCCGCATGTGGGTGCGCAGCGAGTTGCCCGAGCCGAGGCCGGCCCGGTGCGCGACCAGGTCGATCGGCAGGTCGGTGGTCTCCAGCAGGTGCTTGGCGAGTTCCAGGCGCTGGGCGGTGAGCCACTGCACCGGGGTCATGCCGACCTCGTCGCGGAACCGCCGGGTGAAGGAGCGCAGGCTCATCCGTGCGTGCTCGGCGAGCCGGTCGAGGGGCAGCGGCTCGCCGAGGTGCTCCAGGGCCCAGGCGCGGGTGGCGGTGGTGCTGGCGACGGTGGGCTCGGGGACGGGCCGGTCGATGTACTGCGCCTGCCCGCCGTCCCGCCACGGCGGCACGACGCACATGCGGGCGGCCCGGTTGGCGACGGCCGCGCCGTGGTCGCGGCGGATCATGTGCAGGCACAGGTCGACGCCGGCGGCGACACCGGCGGAGGTCAGCACGTCGCCGTCGTCGACGAACAGGACCTCCTCGTCGACCTTGACGTCCGGGTAGGCCCGGCGGAACTCCGGGGCGAGGTTCCAGTGCGTGGTGGCCGGCCGGCCGTCGAGCAGGCCGGCCGCGGCGAGCACGTACGAGCCGGTGCAGATCGACACCAGCCGGGTGCCGGGCCGGATCCCGGCGATGGCCGCCGAGACCTCGGGGGGCAGGGGACCGCCGTGGCTCAGCTCGGGCATGGCGTGCGTCGGCGGGACGATCACGGTGTCCGCGGCGGCCAGCGCCTCGGGGCCGGCGGCCGGCTGCACGGTGAAGCCGGCGTCGCTGAGGACGGGGGCGCCGTCGGCCGTGCAGACGGTGACCTCGTAGAGCGGGCGCCGCTCGGCGTCCTCGGCGCTGCCGAAGACGCGGGACGGGATGCCGAGCTCGAAGGGCGGGACCCCGGGCAGGGCGAGCACGGCGATCCGGTGCGGCCGGCCCGGTGCACCCGGCGTCCGCTTCCGCTCGCTCTCCGTCATGTCCATCCGCGATCCGGCCATGGCCAGATCCTGTCACATGGTGACCGAACGGCCAACACCGTGCCGGGCCCGGGTGCCGGATCGTTGACTGCGTCGCCGGGGGAGCCCGGCGCACAGGAACGCAACGAAGGACGAGGAACAGACATGCGTGCGGTGGTCGTGGAGCAGTGGGGCGGGCCCGAGAACCTGGTCGAGCGCGAGGTCGAGCGGCCCGAGCCCGGGCTGAACGAGGTGCTGGTGCGGGTGCACGCGGCCGGGGTGAACCCGGTGGACTGGAAGACCCGGGCCGGCGGCGCCCTCATCGAGTGGGGCGCGGTGCCGGCGGTCGGCTGGGACGTGTCCGGCACGGTCGAGGCCGTCGGCCCCGGCGTCGGGATCTTCCGCCCCGGCGACGAGGTCTACGGGATGCCGCTCTTCCCCCGCCAGGCCGGCGGGTACGCCGAGTACGTGGTCGCACCGGCCCGCCACCTCGCGCCCAAGCCCGCCAACCTGACGCACGTGGAGGCCGCGGCGCTGCCGCTGGCCGCGCTGACCGCCTGGCAGGCCCTGGTGGACGCGGCCGACGTCCGCCCCGGGGAGCGGGTGCTGGTGCACGCGGCGGCCGGCGGCGTCGGCCACTTCGCCGTGCAGATCGCCAAGGCCCGCGGCGCGTACGTCATCGGCACGGCCAGTGCCGGCAAGCACGACCTGCTGCGGGAGCTGGGCGCGGACGAGGTGGTCGACTACCGCGCGGTCCGGTTCGAGGACGTGGTCTCCGACGTCGACGTGGTGCTGGACGGCCTCGGCGGCGAGACCGCCGAACGCTCCCTGAAGGTGCTCAGGACCGGCGGCCGGCTGATCACCCTGCCCGGCCCGGACGACGTCCCGGCCGCCCCGGACGGCGTGCGGGCGGCCTGGGTCCTGGTCGAGCCGGACCACCTCGGCCTGCGCGAGATCGCCGCCCTGGCGGAGCGCGGCGCACTGAAGCCCGTGGTCGAGACCGTCCTGCCGCTGGCGCAGGCGGCCAAGGCGCACGAGATCGGCGAGCAGGGCCGCACCACCGGCAAGATCGTCCTCACCGTCGACTGACCCGTCGACACCCGGGAGCGGGGCGCCGCCCCCGCCCGGGAGTGCTCAGCCCGTCCGCCCGCCCTTCCCGACGACCACGAACTGGCCCATCATGCCGTCGTCCTCGTGGCGCATCAGATGGCAGTGGTACATGTACGGGTTCCGCGGGTCGGCGTAGTCGCGGAAGACCACGGCGAGGCGCACCGAACCGGACGGCGGTACGGAGACGGTGTCCTTCCAGCCGGCGAGTTCCGGCGGGGGAGGGCCGCCGTTGACGTCGAGGACCTGGAAGTGGTTGTCGTGGACGTGGAAGTTGTGCACCCGGTTGTGGGTGTTCGTCACCGTCCAGACCTCCGGGACGTCGACGGTGGCGGTGACGTCGATCCGCTCCATGTCCATCGGCAGGCCGTTGATGGTGTTGCCGTCGAGCTCGAAGGTGCGCGCCACCGCGGACGCCGTCACCGGCGGGGGGATCACGGCCAACGCCGAGGGCGTCGCCGTGCCCGCGCGGAGCTGCGGCCGCGGGTCCAGGCGCAGGAGCTCGAACTCCTCGCCCTGGGCGGCTCCGGCGGACGGGCC
>NZ_JBEYFP010000762.1:0-2769 GCF_040634455.1 Kitasatospora sp. NPDC007106 | reverse complement strand
GGCAGGGCGGCCTGGCCGCACAGCCGGACGCCCGCGTCGCCCGCTGAGGCCCGGGCACCGCGGACCCGCCGGAACCGCGGCCCCTCGCCCCCGTCCGGGCGCGCGCAGGCCGCGGGGCGGGCCCGTCAGCCGCGGATCTCGTAGGCCCTGGCCCGGTCCGTGACGTCGGCGAGCAGCGGCTCCACCAGCTTCATCAGGTCGCCGTAGTCGGCCACCCGGCCGTCGGACCACTGCCCGAGGCCGGCGACCACGGCCCGCCCGACCCCGGAGAAGGCCTGCACCAGACCGCTGTCCGCCGCGAGCGTCGGCAGGCCGGATCCGGGCGGCGGCGCCTGCGCGCCGACCTGGTACGAGTCGTAGTTCAGCCCCAGCCGGGTGACCAGCTTCACGGTGTCGACCTGGTCCTTCATGGTGAAGACCGCCAGGTTGAACTGGTTGTTCCGGGCGTCCTTGTACAGCGCGATCTGGTGGCCGAGGCAGCCCTTGCTCTCGGCGATCACGGCCGCGAGGTCCGGGCCCACCGAGGTCGGCTCGGGGCAGGTCCCGAGGTCCTTGGACGCGACCCTGGTGTACACCGCGCCGGACGCGGTCTTCACCGTGGCGGGGAAGAGCTCGGCCAGCGGCGCCGGTGGGCGGCCGGAGAGCCGGGCGGCGGCCGACCCGGACGGCGCGGCGGACGCGGTGGCGGCGGACGCGGTGGCGGCCGTCGCGCCGGCGGTGGCGGCCGGGGCTGCCGACTGCTTCCCGTCGCCCTCCGGGCCCACCAGCTGGAAGGCGATCACGGTCAGCACCGCGGCGGCCGCGGCCAGCGCGGCGTTCCGCGGCCACACCCGCTTCGGCGGGGGCGGCGGTGCGCCGGGCCGCAGCAGGCCCGGCACCGGCCCCTCCTTCACCGGCGCGGCGCGGACGAAGTCCTCGTCCAGCACCACGTCGAACGGGTCGTCGGACGGCCCCTCCGGGCCCGGCGCACTGTCGCTGATCGGCACGGGCCCACCCTAGTGATCACCACCCCGCCGCAGGTCACGGCGTGATCACCATTCACGGCGCCCGGGCACCGGGCCCCGCCCCTCCTCACCCGGGCCGTCCAGCACACCCTGCCCAGCACCCACCCCCACCGACACCAAGCGGCCCCACCGACCGGCCGCAGCCGTAACGCCCAGCACCCGGGCCCCACCTCAGCCGAGCACGTCCGACACGAGACCCGCGCGCCCAACACACCCGCTACCACCGACGCGAAGCGACCCCACCGACCAGCGGCAGCCGCGGCGCCCAGCACCCGAGCCCCACCCCGCACCCGAGCACGTCCGACACGAGACCCACGCGCCCAACACACTCGGCCGAACACCCACCCCCCACCGACACGAAGCGACCCCGTCGACCGGCCGCAGCCGTGCCGCCCGGCGCCCCGACCGGGCCCCGAACCGCCCCTCCTCAGCCGATGTCCGGCGGGTCGACCCGAATCCGTACCTGCTCCCCCGTCCGCAGCGCCATCCGCGCGATCTGCGCGGCCTTCAGCGCCGCGGCCAGCGCCGCCCCGCGGCCGGGCGCGACCCGGATCAGGGCGCGCTCCAGCTCCTCGCCGCGGCCGGCGGGCACCGGCACGGGCCCCAGGACGTCGGCGCCCTCGGGCAGCCGCAGCAGTCCGAGCAGGTCGGCGACGGCCTGCGACGAGCCGGTCACCGAGGCCATCCGGGAGACCGGCGGGAAGTGCAGTTCGACCCGTTCGTCGAGCTCGGTCGCGGCGTGCCCGGCCGGGTCCCACCGGACGAGGGCCTGCACGGGCCGGGCGGTCGGCTCGGCGACGACCACCACGGTGCCGCCCGCGCCGGCCGGCCGGACGAGGGCCGCGGCGGTCAGCCAGCGCCGCAGCGCCTCCTCGCCGGCCCGCAGGTCGGGCCGGTTGAGCAGGGCCCAGCCGTCGAGCAGCAGGGCGGCGGCGTAGCCGCCCTCGGCGAGGGGTTCGGCGCCGGGTGTGGCGATCACCAGGGAGGGCGTGCCGGGCACCGTGGCGAGTACCGAGTCCCGCCCGGAGGTGCGGACGGGCACCCGGGGGAAGGCCTTGCCGAGTTCCTCCGCGGTGCGCCGGGCGCCGACGACCTGGGCGCGCATCCGGAAGGAGCCGCACTCGACGCAGTGCCAGTCCGTCTCGGGCGTGCCGCACCAGCTGCACTGCGGCGGGGTGTCGGCGCCGCCGGCCTCCAGCGGGCCGGCGCAGCGCCGGCAGCGGGCCGGGGTGCGGCAGCGGCCGCAGGCGAGCCGGGGGAGGTAGCCGCGCCGGGGCACCTGGATGAGGACGGGCCCGCGGGTCAGTGCGTCGCGGGCGGTCTCCCAGGCCACCGAGGGCAGCCGGGCGGCCTGGGCGGCGGCGTCCCGGGCCTGGTCGTGGTCGGTGACGGTGCGGATCCGCGGGGCGAGCGCCCGGACGGTCTCCCGGTCGGCGGTCAGCGGGCGGGCCCAGCCGGTGGCGACCAGCTGGGCGGCCTCGACGGTGGTGGAGAGGCCGCCGAGCAGCACGCCGGCGCCTTCGTCGGCGGCCCGCAGCAGGGCGACCTCGCGGACGTGCGGGTGGGGCGCGTTGGGGTCGCTGTGGCTGGAGTCGCCGTCGGACCAGACGGCGAGCAGCCCGAGGTCGCGGACGGGGGCGAAGACGGCGGCCCGGGTGCCGATCACGGCCCGGACGGAGCCCCGGCTGACGGCGAGCCAGTGCCGGTAGCGCTCCTCGGGTCCGGCGTCGGCGGCGAGCACGGTGTGCCGGCCGGGGCCGAGCAG
>NZ_JBEYFP010000761.1:0-2770 GCF_040634455.1 Kitasatospora sp. NPDC007106 | reverse complement strand
CCCCGGACGCACGGCCGTGCCCGGGGTCGTCGACCCTGCTCATGCCCCTGCCGGGCCCCGCGGCCCGGAGGCCGTGCCGGGGCCCGCCCTCACCAGCTGCGCGTCTGCCGGATGATCCGGCGGCGCAGCCGGACGGTCCGGCTGCCGTCCGGGTAGAGCCGCAGGCGGTCCAGCTCCCAGTGGCCGTACTCGGCGTGCTCGGTGAGCAGCTGGCGGGCCGCGTTGCGGCTCGTGCCGCGCGGCAGGCGCAGCGACTGGTACTCGTACTCGGGGGTCCGGACCAGTTTGGGTGGGGTCAAGTTCTCCTCCTGCCTCCGTGCCTTGGCCTGAACGCAAGCCTACGGCGTGGTGCCGACGGGCGGACCGGGCGCGCGGGGCGTCCGCCAGGCCCCGCGCCCCGGCCGCCGCCGCCCCGCCCTGACGTGCGCTCAGTTCCGGTATGCCGGACCGATACCCCGGCGCGGGCCGGTCGATGCCGGAGGCCCTCCGGCGGGACGCCGCGCAGGTGGTGCGGGCTCCGGGGCGGCCCCGGAGCGCTGCCGTCCGGTGAGTACAGAAGCACACGGATCGGACATCCGGGCAGAAGTTGTCGTGAATTCGCGGGCGTAGGTGACAACCCCTGTGCGTGCGGTCACCGGGGCGGGATAGCGTCTGCACCATGTCTGATGCCGCGCAGCTCACCATCAATGAGGTACGGGCCGCCGCCGAGGCGGTCAAGGCCGCGATCGACCGGCACCTTGAGGCCGTGGCCGGCACCACCGAGGAGGGCGATCCGGCCGTGGTCGCCGCGTACGAGGACCTGGCGGCGGCGGCAATCACCTACGACCAGCTGCTGTACGAGGTCTTCGACGAGGTCACCCCCTTCGAGGTGCCGGGCGACGGCAGCGAGGGCGGCTACACCGGGCCGGAGCAGCCCGAGGCGATCAGCGTGCTGATCCGCCGGGACTACCTGGTGGCCGACCCGAAGCGGCTGCGGGACCAGGCCGAGCGGGTGGACGACTCGCTCACGCCGGGCGGCGACACCGCCGCGGGCGTGAACGCGGCGATCGGGGTGCTGTTCGGCGAGTACGAGCCCGACGAGATCGCCGCACGCTGCGAGGAATTCGGACTGGAGGAGGGCGACTCCACGCTGTGGGTCTCCGCGAGCGAGCCCTCCGAACCTGGCGAGTGGCTGCCCGAGCCGTTCGACGCGGCCGACCCGCAGCTGCTGATCTGCCGGTTCGACATCAGCGAGGTCTACGACGACGACCCGGACGCCTTCGAGCCGGAGTCGTGACCGGGCGGTGAGCACAGGAGGGGCGGGGCCCGGCGGCCCCGCCCCTCCGGCACGTCCGCGGCCCCGCTCAGCCCTCCTGGCCGGTGTGCTCGGCGAGGATCGCCCGCAGCCGGGTGGTGCGCGGTGCGGCGGGCCGCTCGGCGACCGCCTGGGCGAGCGCGGGCCCGGCCGGATGCACCACGGAGAGGTGGCGCTGGGCGCGGCCGAAGGCCGTGTACACCCACTGGCGGGTGAGGCCCGCGGCGGCGTCCCCGGGCACCACGACCACCGCGCCGGGCCAGCGCCGGCCGACCGCCTGGTGCGCGGTGAGCGCCCAGCCGTGCCGCAGCCGGGCGGTCTGCGCGGGGGAGAGGGTGAGCCGGCTGCCGTCGGACAGCTCCAGGTGCAGCCCGGCGGCACCGCCGTCGAGGACCCGGCCGGGCAGGGTCGTGCCGGGCGTCGGCGACCAGGCGACGCGGTCGCCGGGGTCGAAGCCGCCGAAGGCGCCCGGGCCCGGGTTCAGCCGGGCCTTGGCCGCGGCGTTCAGCGCCCGGGTGCCCGCACCGCCGCCGTGGCCGGCGGTGATCAGCACGACCTGCTCGGCGGGGATGCCGAGCGCCCGCGGGATCGAGTCGGCGAGCAGCTGGACGGCCCGGTGGACGGCCTCGCCGGCGTCCTGGACGGCCAGGACGACCACCTCCTTGTCCGGCGCGTCGACGGGCTGGAGCTCACCGATCGAGATGCCGGACACCAGCTCGCCGATCGGCCCCTCGTCCGGGGTGCGGGAGGCGACGACCGGGCACGCCTTGGCAGCCGTCAGATCGGCCAGGAAACGGCCGGGGCCGGCCGACCAGAGCTGGTTCGGGTCGCCGCTGAGCACCAGCCGGGTGCCGTCGGCGAGCGCCTCCAGCAGGGTCGCCGCCAGCTCGACGTCGAGCAGTTGGGCGTCCGGGACGACCAGCAGGTCGAGGGCGAGGGTGCCGTCCTCGGCGCGGCCGGGACCGCCGGCACCGAGCAGCTCGGCCAGGGTGGCGAGGCGCCCGGCCGCCGGGGAGCCGTCGAGCAGCCCGGCGAGGACCGTACGGCCGTGGTCCGTCCAGGTGCCGGCCCAGGCGCGCAGGCCGAGCCCGTCCGCGGCGCGCAGCAGTGCGGCCAGCTCGGCGCGGGAGGCCTCGCCACCGGTGTGCACGACCAGCGCGCTCCCGGAGACGGCCCGGAGCAGCGCGGTGGCGGAGGAGGAGGACGCGGCCGCGGCGGCGGCCTCCCAGGCGGCCGGGCCGGGGGCGGCCGGCGCGATCCCTGCTGTGCCTTCCTCGGCTTCCGTGGCTTCGGGTTCGGCGTCGGGTTCGGCTTCGGCGTCGGTGCCCGGGACGAGGGTGGACTGCAGCCGCACCAGGGACTCGCCGAGGCTCTCCTCCGCGAATGCGCGGCGGCGCCGCGCGGTTGTGAGGACCGTCAGCAAGTCCCGGGTGAAAGGCAGCGTCCATGGGTTCGATCGCGTGCCCCGAGCGGCCG
>NZ_JBEYFP010000760.1:0-2774 GCF_040634455.1 Kitasatospora sp. NPDC007106 | reverse complement strand
ATGATCTGGGCGGTCAGGTCGTCCGGGCGGACGTCCTTCAGCGAGCCCTTGAAGGCCCGGCCGATCGGCGAACGGGCGGCGCTGACGATGACGGCTTCGGGCATGGTGGGCTCCTCGCGGATCGGCCGGCTAGCGAGCATTCACTTGAGGGCGCGTATCGGCTCCCAACGACACTCGGGAGGAAAATTACCGCTTAGTAGCGCCGGCGTCATCCGATCCCGGGTGTGAGCTGGCCGACGCCGCCTCGGGCTCCGGCGTGCCCGGCAGGCCGAGCCGCAACCGGTGCCGCATCAGGGCCCAGCGCCGCGCCGCCGGCCCGGTCCCGGCCGCCGCGACCTCGGTGCCCGAGCGGCCCGCCGCGGCCGCGGCCGCCACCTCGACCGGCAGGACCGCCTGCGTGGCCGGCGGCTCGGCGGCGGTGCCCTCCTCGTCGGGCCACAGGTCCAGCGAGGCGCACAGCGAGGGCAGCATCGCCATCGCCGCGGTCGCGTAGCCCTGCGCCGACGGGTGGTAGCGGTCGGCGGCGAAGAGCTCCGGCCGGGTCGCGAACTCCGGCCCGAGCAGCGAGCCGAGCGACACCGTCCGCCCGCCGGCCTCCACCACGGCGATCGTCTGCGCCGCGGCGAGCTGCCGGCTGAGGCGCCGGGCCACCCAGCGCAGCGGCGGCCGCACCGGCTTGATGGTGCCGAGATCCGGGCAGGTGCCGACCACCACCTCGCACCCGGCCGACCGCAGGATCCGCACCGCGTCGCCCAGCTGCCGCACGCACTGTGCCGCCGGGCTGTGCCGGGTCACGTCGTTGGCGCCGATCATGATCACCGCGAGCGCGGGGCGGTGCGGCAGGGCGAGCGCCGCCTGGTCCACCAGGTCCTCCGAGCGGGCCCCCGACTTGGCGACGTTCACCAGCCGCACCCGGCGCTCAGCCACCGAAGCCAGGCCGGAGGCCAGCAGGGCGCCCGGGGTCTCCCGGCCGCGGTTCACCCCGAGGCCGGCCGCGGTCGAGTCGCCGAGGAAGGCGAGCACCAACGGCGGTTCGTCCGAGGCCGGGACGATCGTCCCGGCGTCGGTGAAGGCGTCGCCGTACACTCCGTCCGCGCGCGGCGGATCGCCGTCCAGCAGCCCGATCGCCCGGATCGCCATCCTGCTCTCGGTCAGCAGCAGTCCGGCGAGCCCCACGCCCAGCAGCCCGATCCCACCGCCGCCGTACGCGGCCGCCGTGGCGATCCGGCGGGCCACCCGGGCCCGCGAAGCCTGTGCCCCTGGCATCCTGCACCCCCTTGTGCGGTCTTCCAGAGTCCTCGTAACCCCGTAGTACCCCTCCCGGCCGTGCCGCTATCGGCGGCCGTCGGCCATCCGGGGCCATACCCTTTAGACACCCACAGTCACACGCGCCACTATCGGGAGGACCCCCGTGCGGTACAGCAATTCGATCATCGAGCTGGTCGGCAACACGCCGCTGGTGAAGCTGAGCAAGGTCACCGAGGGCATCAGCGCCACCGTGCTCGCGAAGGTCGAGTACTTCAACCCGGGCGGCAGCGTGAAGGACCGGATCGCGCTGCGCATGATCGAGGCCGCCGAGGCCTCGGGCGCGCTCAAGCCCGGCGGCACCATCGTCGAGCCCACCTCCGGCAACACCGGTGTCGGTCTGGCGATCGTGGCCCAGCAGAAGGGCTACAAGTGCATCTTCGTCTGCCCCGACAAGGTGTCCACCGACAAGATCAACACGCTGCGCGCGTACGGCGCCGAGGTGGTGGTCTGCCCGACCGCCGTCGCGCCCGAGCACCCGGACTCCTACTACAACGTCTCGGACCGCCTGGTGCGCGAGACCCCGAACGCCTGGAAGCCGGACCAGTACTCCAACCCGGACAACCCGGCCTCGCACTACCACTCGACCGGCCCGGAGCTGTGGGAGCAGACCGACGGGAAGATCACCCACTTCGTCGCGGGCGTCGGCACCGGCGGCACCATCTCGGGCACCGGCCGGTACCTGAAGGACGTCTCCGGCGGCAAGGTCCAGGTCGTCGGCGCCGACCCGGAGGGCTCGGTGTACTCCGGCGGCACCGGCCGCCCGTACCTGGTCGAGGGCGTCGGCGAGGACTTCTGGCCCACCGCCTACGACCGCACCGTCGCGGACGAGATCGTGGCCGTGTCCGACAAGGACTCCTTCCAGATGACCCGCCGCCTCGCCAAGGAGGAGGGCCTGCTGGTCGGCGGCTCCTGCGGCATGGCCGTGGTCGCCGCCCTGGAGGTCGCCAAGCGGCTCGGCCCGGACGACGTGGTCGTCGTGCTGCTGCCGGACGGCGGCCGCGGCTACCTCTCCAAGATCTTCAACGACGACTGGATGGCCGACTACGGCTTCCTGCCCACCGCCACCGACGAGGCGCACATCGGCGAGGTGCTCGCCCGCAAGGACGCGCTGGAGCACGAGGGCATCCCGCAGTTCGTCCACATGCACCCCAACGAGACCGTCGCCGAGGCCGTCCAGGTGCTGCGCGACTTCGGCGTCTCCCAGATGCCGATCGTGTCGCCGGGCGCAGGCCACCCCGACGTGATGGCCGGCGAGGTCATCGGCTCGATCGTCGAGCGGGAGCTGCTGGAGGGCCTGTTCTCGCAGCAGATCAAGCTGACCGACAGCCTCGACAAGGTGATGTCCAAGCCGCTGCCGGTGGTCGGCTCCGGCGAGTCGGTGACCAACCTGATGACGGTCCTGGAGAAGGCCGACGCGGTGGTCGTGCTGGTCGAGGGCAAGCCGCAGGGCATCGTCACCCGGCAGG
>NZ_JBEYFP010000759.1:0-2775 GCF_040634455.1 Kitasatospora sp. NPDC007106 | reverse complement strand
GCCGTCCCCGCCGGGGGCGGGCTCACCGGCGTCCACGCCCCGGCCCCGGTGGCGCCGGTGCTACTGTCGGACCATCAAACGGGGAGCTGTCCCCGTTTCATCGAAGGGGCGGGACGATGGCGGACACGGCTCTGGTGCTCGGCGGCGGCGGGACACTGGGCGGCGCGTGGGAGATCGGCGTCCTCGCCGGACTGGCGGAGGCCGGGGCCGACCCGACCGGAACCGACACCGTGATCGGCACCTCGGCGGGTGCGGTCCTCGGCGCCCGGCTCACCGCCGGCGCGCACCCCGTGCAGCTCCTCGCGGGCGAGCTCGCCGGCACCCCCGCGGTGGCCGTCCGGGTGACGGCCGCTCAGACCGCGCGCTTCCTCTGGGCCGCCCTGGCCGCCCGCGATCCGGAGCGGTCCGTGCGGCGTCTCGGCCGGGCGGCGCTGGCCGCCCGTACGGTGCCCGAGTCGGAGGTCCTCGCGGCGATCACCACCCTGCTCGACGGCGTCCACGACTGGCCCGACCGCGACCTGCGGCTCGCCTCGGTGGAGGCGGCCACCGGCCGGCTGGCGGTCTTCGACGCGTCCTCGGGGGTGCCGCTGCCGCAGGCGGTGGCCGCCAGCTGCGCCGTACCGGTGCTGTGGCCGCCGGTGTCGGTGGCGGGACGGCGCTGGATGGACGGCGGCACCCGGTCGACCACCAACGTCCACCTGGCACGCGGCCACCGCCGGGTCCTCGCGCTCTCCCCCGTGCCCCGGGCGGTCGGACCGCACCCGCACGCCGAGGCGCAGGGCGCCGAACTCGCCGCGGAGGGCGCCGAGGTCCTCGTGCTCACGCCGGACGCCGACGCCCGCCGCGCCATCGGCCGCAATCTGCTCGACGCCTCGCGCCGGGCGGCCGTGGCCGAGGCCGGCCGCCGGCAGGGGGCGGCCCGGGCCGGTGCGGTGGCCGCCCTGTTGAACCGCTGAGGCCGCGGCATCGAAGGTCCGGAGCGGCCGGGGCTCAGAGCTGCAGGAGGGTTCGGCGCAGCACGGGGGTTCAGAGCGGGGGGCGGCCGGCCCGCAGCAGGAGCAGGGCGATGTCGTCGGTGTGGCGTCCGGAGGGCCAACCGACCTGCACCAGACCGTCGATGAGGGTGTCGAGGCCGTCGGCGCGATGGGCCGCCAGGTGGTCGGCGAGGGCGGCGGTGATCCGCGAGGGATCGGCTCCGGGCACCTCCACCAGGCCGTCGGTGTAGAGGGCGAGCAGGGTGCCGTCCGGCAGCGGCAGCGTGGTGAGCGGGTAGTCGGCGGACACGTCGACGCCCAGCAGCGGTCCCGGCTCCAGGTCCAGCACGTGGGCGCGGCCGCCGCGGCGGAGCAGCAGCGGCGGCGGGTGGCCGGCGGAGGCGATGGTGACCTGTCGGCGGACGAGGTCGAGGTGGGCGTACAGGCAGGAGACCAGGAGGTCGGGGTCGAGGTCGGCCAGCAGGCGGTTGGTGCGGGTGAGGACCTGGTCGGGGCCGGCGCCGGCGGCCGCGTGGGCCTGCACCGCGGTGCGGACCTGGCCCATCAGGGCGGCCGCGGCGACGTTGTGTCCCTCGACGTCGCCGATGACGGCGGCGGCGGTGCGCTCGTCGAGCCGGATGAGGTCGTAGAAGTCGCCGCCGATGTCCTGCCCGAGGCTGGCGGGCAGGTAGCGGGCGGCGAAGTCCAGCCCTTCGATCCGGGGCAGCGTGCGGGGCAGCAGTGCGGCCTGCAGGCCGTGCGCGAGGTCGTGCTTGGCGTCGTACAGGCGGGCGCGGTCCAGCGCCTGGGCGATCAGGCCGCCGAGCGAGGTCAGGACGGCGCGCTCGTCGGCGGTGAAGGCGTGCGGGCGGTCGTAGGAGACCACGCAGACCCCGACGGGCCTGCCGGAGACGATCAGCGGGAGGACGGCCCAGGCCTGCTTGCCGGTGATCTGCGGCGCCTCCGGATAGTTCCGGGCCATCTCCTGCGGGCTGGCGAAGAAGGAGGGCGTGCCGTCGGTGAGTGCCCGCCCGACCGGGCTGAACCCGGTGTCGAGCGGCAGGCCGTCCAGCCGTTCGACGGCCTCGGCGGAGTAGCCCCGGTGGCCGATGATCCGCAGCCGTCCCGCGTCGGCGGCGGAGAGGATCAGGGCCTGGGCGCCGAACGCCGGCAGGATCTGGTCGGCGACCATGCCGACCAGGTCGCGCACCCCGACGGCCTCGGTCAGGGCGGCGGTCAGGTGCATGAGTTGCTGGAGCCGTCCGATCGAGTTCGCGGACGGTACGGCGGCCCGGCCGGGCGTCCCGCCCGAGGGCTCGTCGGAGGGTGCGTCGGAAGACTCGTCCGCGGGTGCTCGCGCAGGCTCGCCGGCAGGCGTCGGCGCGGGCCCGGCGGTCGGCTGCCGGGTGCTCGGGGTGATCCGGACGCTGATGCCGCCCGGGTCCGGGTAGAGCTGGAACTCCAGTGCGTGGCCGGGCGGGCGCAGCGCGGTGAAGCGGGTGGGTTCGCGGCTGATCACCGCCGTGCGGTAGCGCTCCTCCAGCACGGGGTCGTCGAGCCAGGGCAGGACGTTCCAGGGCAGCGCGCCGATCAGGTCGTCGGCGGGGCGTCCGAGCAGCCGGGCGGCGGTGGAGGTGAGGAAGGTGATCCGGCCCTCCAGGTCGAGGGCGAGCGCGCCCTCGGGGAGCCGCTCGGCGTAGTCGGCGGCGGCCCTGCCGTCCCGCTCCCGGCGCGGGTGGACGAGCTCGTCCGGAACGATCCACGGCTGTTCGGGGAGGTCGGGCGGGCCACCGGCGGCGTC
>NZ_JBEYFP010000758.1:0-2776 GCF_040634455.1 Kitasatospora sp. NPDC007106 | reverse complement strand
GGTCGCGCCGACGATCTCGGCGGCGAGCCGGTCGGCGGGCACGCCGGCCTCGGCGGCGAGGGCGTCGAGCTGGGCGGCGGCGTCGGCGGGCGGGCAGTGCAGCCGTTCGGCGAGCATGCCGGTGGCGATGTCGACGAGCGGGCGGGTGGCGAGCCGGTCGCGGAGCACGTCGCGTTCGGCCTCCAGCCGCCGCAGGGCGAGGGCGAGCCGGTCGGCCGCGGGGGACGCGCGGTCGCGGGGCGCCCCGGTGTCGGCCGGGCCGGTCCGGTCCACGGCGGTCAGCCGTCCAGCCAGTGGATGATCCGGGCGAGCAGGTGGTCGGTGTCGACGGGCTTGGTGATGTAGTCGTTGGCGCCGGCCGCGAGGCTGCGGGCCCGGTCGCCGGGCATCGCCTTGGCGGTGAGGGCGATGATCGGGACGTCCGCGGTGCCGCCCTGTCCGCGGATCTCCGCGGTCGCGGTGTCGCCGTCCATCTCCGGCATCATCACGTCCATCAGGACGATGTCGGTCTCGGGGTGGCCGCGCAGTACGTCGAGGCCGGTCCGGCCGTTCTCGGCGTGCAGGACGCGCGCTCCGTGCAGTTCGAGCATGCCGGTGACGGCGAAGACGTTCCGGGTGTCGTCGTCGACGATCAGGACGGTGCGGCCGGCCAGCCGGGCGCGGTGCACGGGCGCCGGGGCGGGCGGGGCGGGCGGGGCGGCGGGCGCCTCCTCGGGCGGGGCCGTCGCCGTCCTGATCCTCTCGCGCAGGTCGTCGAGGCCGGCGGCCGTCGGCAGGTCGGGGGTGTCCGGCCGGTCGGGCCGGTCCGGGTCGGGGGACCGTTCAAAGTGGCCGATCACCGCGGGCCCGGCCGCGCGCAGGGCGTCGAGGACGGGTCGCAGCCGCTCGCCGGGCAGGTCGAGGTCGACGACGGCGCAGTGCCACGGGCCCCGGTCGAGCGCGGCGCGCAGTTCTTCGGCGTCGCCGACGGTGCGGATCTCGGCGGGCGGGTCGCGGCGGGCGGTGGCGCTGGTCGCGACGGCGGTGAGCAGGCCGGACGGGTCTGCCTCGACGACGAGCAGCCGGGCCGGGCGCGGCGGGGCGCTCTCGGCGGACTCCCCGAGTACGGCGCCGGGCAGGTGCAGGGTGAAGCAGCTGCCTTCGCCGAGGGTGCTGCGGGAGGTGATGGTGCCGCCGAGCAGGTGGGCGAGTTCGCGGCTGATGGACAGTCCGAGGCCGGTGCCGCCGTAGCGGCGGCTGGTGGTGCCGTCCGCCTGCTGGAAGGCGCCGAAGATGGACTCCAGGTGCTGCTCGGCGATGCCGATGCCGGTGTCGGTGACCCGGAAGGCGAGGCTGCCGGGCGGCACCGAGCCGTCGGCGGTGCTCTCCTCCGGGCCGGAGGGTTCGATCCGCAGCTCCACCCGGCCGCGATCGGTGAACTTGACGGCGTTGGAGAGCAGGTTGCGCAGGACCTGCCGCAGCCGTGCCTGGTCGGTGTGCAGGGTGTCCGGCAGGCCGGGTGCGGTGACGACGGTGAAGTGCAGCCGCTTCTGCCCGGCGAGCGGCCGGAAGGTCGACTCGACGTACTCGAGGAGTTCGCGCAGCGGGAAGCGCTCGACGTGGATGTCCATCTTGCCGGCCTCGACCTTGGAGAGGTCGAGGATGTCGTTGATGAGCTGCAGCAGGTCGGAGCCGGCGGAGTGGATGATCTCGGCGTACTCGACCTGTTTGGCCGTCAGGTTGCCGTTCGGGTTCTGGGAGAGCAGCTGGGCGAGGATGAGCAGGCTGTTGAGCGGGGTGCGCAGCTCGTGGCTCATGTTGGCGAGGAACTCGGACTTGTACATGGAGGTGCGGGCGAGCTGCCGGGCGCGTTCCTCCAGTTCCCGGCGGGCCTGCTCGATCTCCAGGTTCTTGGTCTCGATGTCGCGGTTCTGGGCGGCCAGCAGGTCGGCCTTCTCCTCGAGTTCGGCGTTGGAGTCGCGCAGTTCCTGCTGGCCGTTCTGGAGTTCCTCGGAGCGGGCGCGCAGTTCGGCGGTGAGCCGCTGGGACTCCTCCAGGAGTTCGTCGGTGCGGGCGTTGGCGAGCAGCATGCTGAGGTTGGCGCCGAGCGCTTCGGTGAACCGGTCGAGGAAGTCGCGGTGCACCGCGGTGAAGGGGTGCAGGGAGGCGATCTCGAGGACGCCGAGCAGTTGGTCCTCGACGGTGACCGGCAGGACGACGAGGGCGCGCGGCGGGGCGGCGCCGAGGCTGGAGGAGACGGCGGTGTAGCCGTCGGGGAGGTCGGTGACGGCGAGCGGACGCCGGGTCAGGGCGGCCTGGCCGACCAGCGACTCGCCGGGCCGCAGCCGGGGCGGGCTGTCCCCGGCGGGTCGTCCGTAGCTGCTGACCAGGGCGAGTACGGTGCCGTCGGGGGTGTCCTCGGCGAGGTAGAAGGTGCCGTACTGGGCGCCGACCAGCGGGGTGAGCTCGTTCATGATGAGGTCGGCGACGACGGTGAGGTCGCGGTGGCCCTGGACGAGGGCGGTGAGCCGGGCGAGGTTGGTCTTCAGCCAGTCCTGTTCCTGGTTGGCGCGGGTGGTCTCGCGCAGCGACTCGACCATGGTGTTGATGTTGTCCTTGAGGTCGGCGACCTCGCCGGAGGCGTCGACGGTGATGGACCGGGTGAGGTCGCCCTCGGCGACGGCGCCGGTGACCTCGGCGATGGCCCGGACCTGCCGGGTGAGGTTGCCGGCCAGTTCGTTGACGTTCTCGGTGAGGCGCTTCCAGGTGCCGGAGACGCCCTCGACCTCGGCCTGGC
>NZ_JBEYFP010000757.1:0-2783 GCF_040634455.1 Kitasatospora sp. NPDC007106 | reverse complement strand
CCGGTGTCCGGCCCTCTCGGGTCCGGACACCGGCACCGCCGGGCTCACCGCTCGTTGCGGTCCCTGCCCTGCCCCGCGGCCATCCGGCGGCGGATCACCATGAGGTCCAGCGCGGCGATGCCGGCGAAGGCCAGGCAGAGCAGCGCGAAGACGGCGAAGGTGGTGCGGTTCGGTGCGACCCCCGTGCCGGCCGTCCCGGCGAGGACGGCGAAGGCCACGGTGCCGACCGCGAAGAAGCCGAGGAAGACCCGCGAGAGCAGGCGCCTCAGCTCCAGGTCGGTGCGGGCCGTGACCGGTTCGGTGCCGCGGCGCACCGGGCCCTGCGGCCACCACTGCGGTGAGGTGCGGCCCGGTCCGTGCGGGGCGTGCGGGAAGTCGTGCCGTTCCCCGGGCCTTCGGTCGCCGTCCGGGACGTGCTTCCGGCTGTTCATCGGGGGCTCCTTGCGGCCGCTGGTTCCACTCCGGCGGCTGCCCGCTGCGGGCCCGGCCACACGGCGCGGAACGGGCTGATTCCGGACGGCCGGGGCGGGCCGGCGCGGGAAGACCGGAAGGAGAGCGCCATGGCCGCCGACCGCGCCCTCACCGCTCTTCGCCGGCCTGTGCCTGCTGCTGGCGGCGGCCTTCGTGGCCGTCCACGCGGCCGCGTTCGGCGCGGAGCGGCAGCTCGTGGTGGGCGACACGATGACCGCCGTCACGCTGCTGCTGCTCGCCATGCTCAAGAACTCGGAGCGCCGCGCCGAGCACGCCGTCCGGCGCAAGCTCGACGCCATCGCCGAAGCCCTCCCCGAACTCCAGGAGGACGAACCGGGCGAGGCCCCCGACCGCCTGCGTGAAGCCGTCGGCGTGGCGGAACGGCTGTACGCAGGACCAGCCCTCCCGGGCTGCCTCGCCGGGCCGGCCACCGACGTGCCCACGCGGCCAACGCGCCGACGACACGATCCCACCGTTTGCCCACGGAGGACCTCACAATGAGTCACATCCCGGTGACAGGAGGACCTCATGACCATGATGCTCATCAAAGGCCACTACCAGATCAAGGACTTCGAGCCGGACGGCGACACCGTCCACTTCCTCCCCGACGACCCCGGCTTCTGGCTCGAACTGCCCGGCGACCACAAGATCGAACGGGACCCCCACGGCGGCGCCGCCCTCCGGCTCGACGGCATCGACGCGCCGGAGACCCACTACCAGGGGGTCGGCCCCGACTTCGTCCACCAGCCGCTCGACCTGGGAGCCCACGCGGCCCGGGACGCCCTGCTGACCTGGCTGGGCTTCACCGACGTCACCCAGGGCGCGGACGAGAGGGTCACCTCCGCCACCCCGGAGACCGTCCCCGGGTTCGTCCTCGCCAGCGGCGCCGACGCCTTCGGCCGCTGCATCGCCATGGCCGGCCGGGGCACGCCGATCCCGGACGCCAAGAGCGGAACGATCATCAAGGTCGACGTGCCGCTCCTGCACCAGACCGCCAACCACGAACTGCTCGCCCGCGGCCTGGCCTACCCGACGTTCTACTCGAAACTGCCCAAGGAACTGCGCCTCGACATGGCCGCCACCGCCCGAGCGGCGCAGGCCGCGAAGGTGCCCGGCAGCGTCTGGGCCTACGACGCCACCAACAGCGGCGCCAAGATCGAGGACCTGAGCTCGCTCACCGAGCACACGGTCGTCCTGCCGAAACTCTTCCGGCGCCTGGCCGACTACCTGCGCCTCTTCGGCCCCTCCCTCGACTCGCTCCCCGCCTACCTGGCCGGCGCCGACGACGAATTCTTCCTCTCCGAGCAGCGGACCTCCACCAGGGGCCTGCAGCGCGTCATCGACGTCAACGACAGCACGATCAAGCTGCGCCCCGCCATCGAGGACATCGTCTTCGTCGAGAAGTGAGCCCGACGGCCGAGCACCTCACCGGTGGACCGGCGCCCGACGACCGACCCGCCCGGATCCCGGTCCGCCCGCCGTCACACGGCCGAGGTGCTGCGGCCGGGCCGGGCGAGGAGGAGGCCGGCGGTGGCGACGTCCGCACGGGGTGCGGCAACCGGTGCTCCGGGCGCAGCACTGCGCTGACCAGCCCATATTCGCGGAGAGTCACCGGGCGGGATCTCCGATGGGGCTTGTCTGCACCGCGGTTGGGCGTAGCGTTGACTGTCAGTGTCGGAGTCCGTGATGAGAGCGTGGGCGCGCGGTGGATCGAGCACCGTCTCCGTCGCCGGCATACGGGCGGCGCGGCGGGTGGGGGCCACGTCGCCCCGGGGGCCACCGGCCGGGGGTGTGGGTTCGGCTCCTCCATCGACTCGCACGGACGGTGACCCCTCATGCGGGTACCCGGAATCCTCGCGGCATCCGTGGCTCTCTCCGGCGCGAGCGCGACCGCGGACGACGGCTGCATCAACGGTCGCGGCAACCACCCGCAGGCCACGAACAAGCAGACGGCCAGCGGGCCGGTCTCGGCGACGGGGGCGTTCAGCTCCGGCCGGAACGGCACGGTCTCGCAGACCCTGACGCTCCACCCGCCGGGCCCGGGCGGCTTCACCTGTCCGGGCGGCCAGACCCTGGTGCTGGCTGACGTCACCTACACGAACGTGAGCCTCGGCGACACCACCAACGGCGTCGCGGCGGCCATCCCCGGCACCTTCAGCAAGGTCTTCGTGACCTTCCGCAAGTGACCTCCACCGCCGGGTGACCTCTACCACCGTCCGGCCGTCACGGCGAACACCACCGCCGTGACGGCCCGCGGCCCTCGCACAGCGCGGCCGGCCCGTGCCCTCCCGGCCCGTACCACGGTGAAGGAG
>NZ_JBEYFP010000756.1:0-2784 GCF_040634455.1 Kitasatospora sp. NPDC007106 | reverse complement strand
AGGCCGGGGCGGGCGTCGGTGAGGCCGGGTGCGGAACGGGGCCCGGCGGGCGCGGCGGCCGGCACGGGTGTGAGCAGGGCGGGCTTCTTCATCGCGACCGGCGCTCCCGGGCGGCGTAGACGGCGGCCAGGATGATGGCCGCCTGGGCGATCTGGGCGGTGGAATCGGGCAGGTCGTGCTTGACGAGGGTGGCGCGCAGCAGCTGCATCAGCAGGGCGCCGGTGACGGTGCCGAGGACGCGGACCGAGCCGCCGGTGAGCGGGGTGCCGCCGACCACCACCGCGGTGATGGCGGACAGCTCCATCAGGGTGCCCAGGGCGGACGGGTCGCTGGCGGTGAGCCGGGCGGTGGCCAGCACACCGGCGAGGGCGGCGAACACCCCGCAGATCACGTACACCCCGCACAGGATCCGGCGGACGGGCAGGCCGGCCAGTCCGGCGGCGGTGCGGTTGCCGCCGACGGCGACCAGGCGGCGGCCGAAGGTGGTGCGGTGGACGAGCCCGGCGACGAGCAGCGCGAGCGCCCCGGCGATCAGCACCGTCCACGGCACGCCGAGCAGGCTGCCGGAGCCGAGGGCGAGCAGGTCGGGGTTGACGATCTGCTTGAGCTGGCCGTCGGCGACGACCAGGGCGAGGCCGCGGCCGCCGACGAACAGGGCGAGCGTGGCGACGATCGGCTGGAGTCCGACGACGGACACCAGGGTGCCGTTGACCAGGCCGACGGCGATTCCGGCGAGCAGGGCGATCAGCAGGGCCGGGACGAGCCCGTAGCCGAGGTAGAGCGGCAGCAGTGCACTGGCGAGGGCCATGGTGGAGCCGACCGACAGGTCGACGCCCTCGGTGCCGATGACCAGGGCCATGCCGAGCGCGACGATCACCACGGGGGCGACCTGGACGAGCTGGGTGCGCAGGTTGTCGGCGGTCAGGAAGTGCTCGGTGAACAGGGCGTTGAACAGCAGCAGGACGGCGACGGCGAGGTACACGCCGTACTTCTGCAGCCAGGCGGCGTCGGGCAGCCGCAGCGCGGCCGGGCGCCCGGCGAGGGCGGGCTGGGTCATCGCTTCTCCTCGGGGGCGGGCTCCGCGGCCGGGCCGTCGGCCGCAACGGGCCCGGCGGGCACGGCACGGTCGGCGCTGTCGGCGCTGTCGGCTCGGTCGGCGAGCAGGGCCAGCAGGTCGGACTCGGTGACGTGTTCGCCGGTGAGTTCGCCCGCGACGGCGCCGGCGTGCAGCACGGTGATCCGGTCGGCGCCCTCGACGAGCTCCTCGATGTCGGAGGAGATCAGCAGCACCGCCAGCCCTTCGCGGGCGAGCTCGTCGATCAGCGCCTGCACCTCGGCCTTGGCGCCGACGTCGATGCCGCGGGTGGGCTCGTCGAGCAGCAGCACCCGGGGCTCCAGGCAGAGCCAGCGGGCGAGCAGCACCTTCTGCTGGTTGCCGCCGGAGAGTTCGCCGACCTTCTGCTCGGGGCTGGACGCCTTGATCCGCAGCCGCTTCATGAAGACCTCGACCAGCCGGTCCTGGCGGCGCCGGGAGACCAGGCCGAAGCGGGAGAGCCGGGGCATCGCGGCGAGCACGATGTTCTCCCGGACGGACAGCTCCGGGACGATCCCCTCGGCCTTGCGGTCCTCCGGCAGCAGGCTGATGCCGGCCCGGATCGCGGCGGCCGGGGAGCGCCGGGCGAGCGGGCGGCCGGCCACCTCGACGGCACCGGAGTCCAGCGGCAGCGCGCCGGCGAGCGCCTTGGCGGTCTCGCTGCGGCCGGAGCCCAGCAGTCCGCCGAGGCCGAGCACCTCGCCGGGGCGCAGTTCCAGGCCGACCCCGTGCAGCTGGTGGCGCCTGGTCAGGCCGCGGGCGGTGAGGACGGGTTCGCGGTCGGCGCGGTGGCCGTCGCCGAAGCCGGTGACGCCGTGCCGGCGGACCTCGGCGACGTCCCGGCCGAGCATCATCGAGACCAGGTCGAGCCGGTCCAGTCCGGCCAGTTCGCCGGTGTGCACCAGGCGGCCGTCGCGCAGCACGGTGACCCGGTCGCAGAGCCGGTACAGCTCGTCCATCCGGTGGCTGACGTAGAGGATCGCGATGCCCTGCGCGTGCAGGTCGCCGACCACCCGGAAGAGCGTCTCCACCTCGCGCGGTTCCAGGGCGGAGGTGGGCTCGTCCATCACGACCACCCGGGCGTCGACGGAGACCGCACGGGCGAGGGCGACCATCTGCTGGGCGCCGATGCCGAGGGTGTGCAGCGGGCGGCGCGGGTCGACGGTGACGCCGAGGCCGGCCAGCAGTTCGGCGCTCTCCGCGTGCATCCGGGCGAAGTCGATCAGGCCGAAGCGGGTGCGGGGCTCGCGGCCGAGGAAGACGTTGCGGGCCACGCTCATCAGCGGGACGAGGTTGACCTCCTGGTAGATCGTCGACACTCCGGCCTGCTGGGCGTCGAACGGCCGGTGCAGGGTGACCGGGCGGCCGGCGATCCGCAGTTCGCCGGCGTCGGGGCGGTGCACGCCGGTGAGCACCTTGATCAGGGTGGACTTGCCGGCGCCGTTCTCCCCCACCAGGGCGTGGATCTCGCCGGGTCGCAGGGTGAGCGAGACGTCGTCGAGGGCGACGACGCCGGGGAAGCGCTTGGCCACGCCGACGGCCTCCAGCGCGGGCGGCGCGGCGGCTCCGTCCTCGGGCGGGGCGGCCGCCTGGGCGGGTGGGGCCATGGGTGGGACCTCCGGGGCATACGGGGTGTACGGGGTGTACGGGGGCGCACAGGTGCGGAGAGGGGCGAAGGGCGGGAGGGCTGG
>NZ_JBEYFP010000755.1:0-2799 GCF_040634455.1 Kitasatospora sp. NPDC007106 | reverse complement strand
GATCAGCGCCCGCGCCCCGGAGGCGTCCGGGGAGGGCCGCGGGCCGGGGGCCGCCCGGCCGGTCGCGGGCCGGGGACCGGTCGCCGGACGGGGACCTATCGCGCAGTTCACCGCCTCGGCGACCCGGGCGAACGGCACCACCCGGCGCAGTGCCACCAGCGGCAGCCCCAGCCGCTCCGCCTCGGCCGTGACGCCGGCCGGCATCCGCGGCAGCGCCCGGCCGACCTCGGCGAACAGCGCCGCCGCGCCGCGCCCGGCCAGCTCACGGACCCAGGCGCGCTGCCGCTGCGGGGTGGCCCGGGCCAGTCCGTGGCCGTCGGTGAGCAGGAGTTCGCCGCCGGACAGCACGGCGCAGCCCTCGGGGACCCCACCGGTGTGCACCCGGCGAACGGGCCGGTCCAGCCCGCCCCGGCCGGCGAGCAGCAGCGGGGCGGCCGGCCCGAGGACGTCGAGGGCGAGGACCTCGCGGACGGTGAGTGCGGGCACGGCGGCCTCCCGGCTGGTGGACGTGACGGGTGGGACGGACGGGTGCAACTCGCGGCAGATGGGCGGGCGGCACGTGCCGCCGGGCGGGGAATCGGACCCGGCAACGCGTCGGACCGGGCGCCAGGGAGGGTACGCACCCTTCGTTGCCACGGTGTTTCGGATCGGGAGGTGGAGCCGGTGGATGTGCAGAAGATGCTCGCGGTCGCGGTCGAGGAGGCCCGCGCCGGGCTGGCGGAGGGCGGGATCCCGATCGGGGCCGCGCTCTTCGACGAGCACGGCGAACTGCTCGGACGCGGTCGCAACCGCCGCGTCCAGGACGGAGATCCGTCGATGCACGCGGAGACGGCGGCGTTCCGGGCGGCCGGCCGGATGCGCGGCTACCGCCGCACCACGATGGTCACCACCCTGTCGCCCTGCTGGTACTGCTCCGGCCTGGTCCGGCAGTTCGGCATCGGCCGGGTCGTCGTCGGCGAGGCCCGGACGTTCAGCGGCGGCCACGACTGGCTGGCCGAACACGGGGTGCTGGTCACGGTCCTGGAGGACCCCGAGTGCATCCGGCTGATGACCGACTTCGTGGCCGCCCGCCCGGAGCTGTGGTTCGAGGACATCGGCGAGTGAGCCGGGAAGGAGCGGACGGCACGGCAGAGGCACGGATCCCCACCGTCGACCTCCGGGCCTGGACGGACGGCACGGCGGACGAGCGCGCCGCGATCGCCCGCAGCGTCGACGAGGCGCTCGGCCGCGCGGGATTCCTGCTGCTCACCGGGCACGGTGCGACCGAACGGGAGCGGGCCGAGGTCCGGGCGGCGGCCCGCGGGTTCTTCGCCCTGCCGGAGGCGGTGAAGCAGCGCTACGCCGTCGCGGTCGGCGGCCGCGGCTGGCTCGGCCCCGGCGCCGAGGCGAACGGCTACGCCGAGGGCACCGAGACCCCGCCCGACCTCAAGGAGTCCTGGACGGTCGGCGCCGACCGGCCCACCGGCGACAAGGAGGTGGACGACTACTGGTTCCGGCCGAACGTCTGGCCGACCGCCGAGGCACCGCGCCTGCAGACCCTGGTGGAGACGTACATGGCGAGGATGCGGACCGTCGCCGACGAGACGCTGCGGCTGCTCGCGGCGGCCCTCGGACAGCCCAGGGACTTCTTCACCCGGCACACCGGCGCCCCCACCTACACCTGCAACATCAACTGGTACCCCTCGGCCGGCGCGCTCGGCGAACCACTGCCCGGCCAGTACCGGATCGGCCCGCACACCGACTTCGGCACGGTCACCCTGCTCGACCGCCAGCAGGGCCGCGGCGGGCTCCAGATCTGGACGGAGGAACAGGGCTGGGCCGACGCCCCCTGGGACCCGGCCGCGCTCACCGTCAACATCGGCGACCTGATGGCCCGCTGGACGGGCGACCGCTGGCGGTCCGGACGCCACCGCGTCCTGCCGCCCTCCCCCGAGGCCCCCGACGAGGAGCTCATGTCCCTGGTCTACTTCTACGAGTGCGACCCGCACACCCGCGTCAGCCCGCTGCCCGCGCCGATCGGACGGGTGGCGCACCCATCGGTCGACTCCACGGCCTACCTGCGGGCCAAACTGGACGCCATCACCGTCGGCTGACCGCACCGGCACCCGGCCCGGACACGGCCGTGCCCGCCGCCCCCGGTCGGGGAGTCGGCGGGCACGGACCCGGCACGGTCGGTCCGGTCAGGCACGGACCTCGGAGACGGCGGCGCCCAGCGCCTCCTTGATGCGGGGGCCGAGGCGGGTGAAGCCCAGCTCCTTCATCGCGGCGCGGAGCAGCTCGTCGTCCGAACGCTCGGTGCCGTCACCGTCCAGCCAGCCCACCAGCGCCACCAGCTCGGCCGGGGTGTAGGCGGTCACCGCCTTGCCCGGGGTGATCTCCGGCTTCTCCGGCCGACCACCGGCAGCCGCCTCGACGACCGGCTCGGCAGCAGGCTCCTCGACGACGACCTCGGGCTCGACCTCGGCCACCGGCTCCTCGACCGGAACCTCGGCCTCGGCGACGGCCTCCGCCTCGACGGCCGGCTCGACGTCGGCGACGGCCTCGACGGTCTCCTCGGCCTCGGCGACCAGCTCGGCCTCGACCACGGGCTCGGGCTCAGCCTCGACCACGGGCTCGACCTCTGCGACGGCCGGCTCCTCCACGACGGGCTCGGGCTCGACCTCGGCCACCGGCTCGACCTCGACCGGAACCTCGACCTCGGCGACCGGCTCGGCCTCGGCGACCGGCTCGGGCTCAGCCTCGACCACGGGCTCGACCTCTGCGACGGCCGGCTCCTCCACGACGGCCGGCTCCTCCACG
>NZ_JBEYFP010000754.1:0-2804 GCF_040634455.1 Kitasatospora sp. NPDC007106 | reverse complement strand
GGGCGCGACTCCCAGACGGCGGTGCCGCCTTCGGGGAGCGCCCAGGTGACCCTGGTGGTGAACGGTCCGGCGCCCTCGGCGCGCGGCGCGGCGGCCCCCGGCCGGTCGGTCGGCTCCGGCTGCTCGGGCTGCTGGGGCTGCTCGGGCTGTTCCACGGGCCGAGCGTAGACCGGAGTGCGGGGCGTGCCGGCGGCGCAACGCCGGGGCGTCAGGGGGTGACGATCGCGAATCCGGGGTCGGGCGCGGAGAGGTACCCGAGCAGTTCGACGAGCACCGCCGGGTCGCCGTCGAGGGTGGCGCGGCCCTGCTCGGCGAGCCGCTCCAGGGACTCCGTGCCGAGCAGCACCGCGCGCAGGTCCGCCTCGTCCAGGGTGAGGTCGAGCCGGGCGGGCGGGGCCGCCGGGCCGGGCCCGTTCACGTGGGTGAGGACGCCGTTGTGCAGCCGCACCGTCACGGGCGGACGGTCGGCGCCGAGGTGGAGGCGGAGCGTGAGGTCGGCGTGCCAGCTGCGCGGGCCGTCGACCCGGATGGCGAGGGAGTCGAGGAGCTGGTCGAGGGTGAGTGCGGCGACCAGGTCGGGCGAGTCGGCGGTGGTCGGGGTGCCGACGGGGCCGTGCCGGAGTTCGTGGGCGCCGGTGAGGTAGAAGTTCCGCCAGGTGCCGTTCTCGCTGCCGTAGCCGAGCTGCTCCAGCGCGTCGGCCTGCAGCCGGCGGGCCTCGGCGTTGCCGGGGTCGGCGAAGACGACGTGGTTGACCACCTGGGCGACCCAGCGGAAGTCGCCCGCGGCGTAGGACTCGCGGGCGCGCCGCAGCACCTCCTCGGCGCCACCCATGAAGTCGACGTAGCGGGCCGCCGCCTCGGTGGGCGGGTGCTCCCAGAGGTGGGCGGGGTTGCCGTCGAACCAGCCGAGGTAGCGCTGGTAGACCGCCTTGGTGTTGTGGCTGACGGAGCCGTAGTAGCCGGTGGTGTGCCAGGCGCGTTCGAGGGCCGGCGGCAGCTGCATGCGTTCGGCGATCTCGGGTCCGGTCAGTCCCTGGTTGAGCATCCGCAGGGTCTGGTCGTGCAGGTAGGCGTACAGGTCGCGCTGCAGGGCGAGGAAGTCGAGGACCCGGTCGCGGCCCCATACCGGCCAGTGGTGGGAGGCGAAGACGACGTCGGAGTCGTCGCCGAAGAGCTGGACCGCCTCGGTGAGGTAGTGCGCCCAGTCGTGGGCGTCGCGGACGAGGGCTCCGCGCAGGGTGAGCAGGTTGTGCAGGGTGTGGGTGGCGTTCTCGGCGGTGCACAGCGCGCGGTGGTCGGGGAAGTGGATGTGCAGTTCGGCGGGGGCCTCGGTGCCGGGGGCCATCTGGAAGACCATCCGGATGCCGTCGACGGTCTCGGTCTGCCCGGTGGTGGTGACGTGCAGGGTGGGCGGGATCAGGGTGACGGTGCCGGTGGAGGCGGTCGGGCCGAGTCCCGAGCCGACCTGGCCGCGCGGGCCCTTCCCGAGCGCGGCGCCGTACATGTAGGCGGCACGGCGGGCCATCGCGGTGCCCGCGTAGACGTTCTCGCTGACGGCGTGTTCGAGGAAGCCCTCGGGTGCGACGACCGGGACGCCGGCCGCGAGGTCCCGGTCGGTGAGGACGCCCCTGGCGCCGCCGAAGTGGTCGACGTGGCTGTGCGTGTAGAGCAGGCCGGTGACCGGCCGGTCGCCGCGGTGCTGCCGGTAGAGCGCGAGGGCGGCCGCGGCGGTCTCGGCGGAGACCAGCGGGTCGATCACCAGGACTCCGCGCTCGCCCTCGACCAGGGTCATGTTGGAGAGGTCGAAGCCGCGGACCTGGTAGATGCCGGGGACGACCTCGAAGAGTCCGTGGCCGGAGACCAGGCGGGCCTGCCGCCACAACCCGGGGTGGGCGGTGGGCGGGCAGTCCCGGTCGAGGAAGCCGTAGGCGTCGAGGTCCCAGACCACCCGGCCGTCGGCGGCCCGGATCAGGGGGTCGGCGGCGGTGCCGAGGAATCCGCGGCGTTCGTCGGCGAGGTCCTGGTCGTCGTCGAAGGGCAGGCCGTGCAGGGCGCCCGTGTTGGCGGCGGCGACGGCGGCCGATGCCTCCTGCTGCTGGTTCGGGGCCATGGCGGGTCCTTCCGTGCGGTCCTCGGCTGCGACGGATCCGCGGACCGGACCCGGGCGTGACGCGGTCGCTGCCACCCTTCTCCGACCCCCGGCCCGCCGCCATCGGGGCCGCCCGAACGGAGGAGCAGCCCGCGGGGGGCGATTCAGGGGCCTGTGGGGGCACCTCCCCGAAGCGGCCTCCCGAATGCCCTCCGGCCAGGCGTGCCGGCTGAGTACGGGTACTCAGGTCCGGTGCGGCGGCGGCTTGGCAGGATGGCCGGGTACTGCTGCCCGAAGAGACCGGAGACCCCGTGAAGCGCCTCGCCCCGGCCACCGCCGCCGTCACCGCCGTGCTGCTGGCGGCGGGCTGCGGCTCCGTCCGGGCGGGTGGTGCCGGGGGCGGCGCCGCTGCCCCGGCATCGGCATCGGCATCGGGGCGGTCCGCGGCGGACGTGATGGCACAGGTACTGGCCGAGCACGACCGGCGGTACCCGGAGGTGGCCGAGGACTGTGCCGGCGCGCGGACGGCCACGGCCGTGCCCGCCCCCTCGGCGAGCCGGGCGCCGGCCGACCCGGAGGGGTCCAAGTACGCGGAGAACCACGCCTTCCGGCAGACCGCACCGGTCGACGCCGCCCAGCGGTGCCGGGGCGACGCCCACGCGGCCAGGATCCTGGCCGCGCTCACCGGGAACGGGCGGCAGCCCGACGAGGCGGC
>NZ_JBEYFP010000753.1:0-2804 GCF_040634455.1 Kitasatospora sp. NPDC007106 | reverse complement strand
GCCAGCTGGTCCTCGACCTGGGGGCCGGCACCGGCACCGATTGACCACCGTCGGGCGGTCGGTGACGGCCCGGTAGTCGACCGCCAGCGTGCCCGGGCCGGCCAGCCGGTAGGTGGCGGTGAGGTCGAGCGCGCCGGGGAATCCCATGTCGCCGTGCGGGCTGTGCAGGCTCAGCTCGACCCCGGTGCCGTCGGCGGTCGGTGCGGCCCGCCAGACGCGGCGGTGGAAGCCGTCCGGCCCGCCGTGCAGGGCGTGGCCGCGGTCGTTCACCGGGACGCGGTGCTCCGTCCCGTCCAGGGTGAAGCGGCCGTGCGCGATGCGGTTGGCGTACCGGCCGACCACCGGGCCGAGGTACGGGTGGTCCCCGGCCCGGACGCTCAACGAGGGCAGGCCGAGCACCACCGGGCCCGGCGACGCGCGCGGGGCGGGGGCGGTCAGTGCGGCCAGCGAGGCGCCGAGGGTGAGGACGGTGGCCCGCAGGCCGCCGGTGGCCTCCAGCGTCCAGGCGTGCACCGCCCGGCCGTCGGGGGTGGTGCCGTGCGCGTCCTGCCGGACGGTGGGTGACATTGCCTCGCTCCTGCAACGGATCGGCCGGGCGGTTCGGGAGGTGTTCGCCCGGGGGCGGGGGGAACTGCGCAGTCCGGGAGCGGGTCCTGCGCGGATTCGGTCGACCCCTGGTTCGTCAGGTGGCCCGCATCCGAATTGCGCGGTTCTCCCCCAGCCTTCGGCCGGGAGGTGCCCCCACGCGCCCCTGGACTCACCTCCGCCCGACGGTGGAGTCGCGCACGACCAGGCGGTGGCCGGGCCGGGCGCGGCGTGGTTCGGTCGCGGCGGTGCCGGCCAGCCGGTCGACCAGGCAGTCGACGGCGAGCCGGGCGATCGCCTCCTTGTCGGGGGCGATGGTGGTGAGCGGGGTGTGGGCGAACCGGCTCTCGTCGATGTCGTCGAAGCCGACGACGGCGACGTCCTCGGGCACCCGCAGCCCGCGGTCGGCGAGGGTGCGCAGTGCGCCGACCGCCATGGTGTCGTTGTAGGCGAACACGGCGTCCGGGCGGGGGCCGCGGTCGAGCAGGGCGGCCATCGCCCGGGCGCCGTCCTCCCGCCCGTACGCCTCGGTGGCGACGACCAGGTCGTCGCCGGCCGGCAGTCCGGCCGCGTCGAGCTCCTCCCTCCAGCCGCGCAGGCGCAGGTGGGCGGGGCGCCGGGCGCTCTCCTCGCGGGCGCCGAGGAAGGCGATCCGGCGGCGGCCGGTGTCGACGAGGTGGCGGACGGCGAGTCTCGCCGCGGCGACGTTGTCGATCGCGATGTGGTCGTACGGCGCGTCGTACTCCCGCTCGCCGAGCAGCACGAGCGGGGAGGTGTCGGTGCGGGCGAGCAGGTCCTCGGACTCCAGCTCGATGGGGCTGAGGATGAGCCCGTCCATGACGTGCGCCCGGAAGCCCTGGCAGACGAGCAGCTCCTGGTCGCGCCGGCCGCCGGTGTGGTCGAGCAGGACGGTGTAGTCGTGCCGGGCGGCGGCGTCGATCACCGCCCCGGCGAGCTCGGCGAAGTACGGGTTGCCGAGCTCGGGGACGGCCAGCGCGATGATGCCGGTGCGGCCCTTGCGCAGGTGGCGCGCCGTCAGGTTGGGCCGGTAGCCCAGCTCGTCGATGGCGCGCTGGACGCGTTCGCGCATCGCCGGGGTGACGTGCTGGTAGCCGTTCACCACGTTGGAGACTGTCTTGATCGACACTCCGGCGCGCTGTGCGACGTCCTTCAGACTGACCACGGTGTTCCCTCTCGGCCGACGGTTTCTCGGGTCATTTCTACGGGGTTGGACGCGCGCGGAAGAGGTACCGCTGCGCGAGGACGACCACGATCAGGAAACCGCCGCTCACCACGGACTGGTAGGAGGAGTTCAGCGAGCCGATCTGGTTGATGAGGTTCTGGATGACGGCGAGCAGCAGGACGCCCCACAGGGTGCCGCCGACGGTGCCGGCGCCGCCGGTCAGCAGGGTGCCGCCGATCACCACCGCGGCGATCGCGTCGAGCTCCATGCCGACGCCGACGATGGTGACGCCGGAGGAGAGCCGGGCCGCGCTGAGCGCGCCGGCCAGCCCGGCGAGCAGGCTGCTCAGCAGGTAGACCAGGACCCGGGTGCGGGCGACCGGCAGGCCCATCAGGGTGGCGGCGTCGCTGCTGCCGCCGATCGCGAAGACGCTCTGGCCGAAGGGGGTGCGCTGGAGCAGCACGCCGCCGAGTCCGAAGAGGGCGAGTGCGATCAGCACCGGGTAGCCGAAGCCCCGGACCGTGCCCTGGCCGAGCTCGGCGAAGGCGGAGCCGCGGGGCACCAGGTAGGTGGTGGCGCCCTCGTGGGTGACGGCGAGCAGCAGGCCGCGGGCGGCGAGCAGGGTGGCCAGGGTGACGATGAACGGCGCCATCCCGGCCCGGGCGACCAACAGTCCGTTGATCGCGCCGATCGTGCCGCAGACCGCGAGCGGCAGCAGCAGCGCCGGGACGATCCCCCACTGGGAGGCCCAGGCGGCCAGGACGCCGCCGAGCGCGAAGACCGAGCCCACCGACAGGTCGATGCCGCCGGTGAGGATCACCAGGGTCATGCCGAGGGCGACGATCGCGAGGAAGGAGGTCTGCACGGTGATGCTGCGGGCGTTGTCGAGCGTCCCGAAGGACGGGAACAGCACCGAGGAGACCAGCACCAGCAGGACGAGCACGGCGGGCACGGCCTGGCGCTGGAGCCGGCCGAGCAACCGGGCGGCGAGGGCACCGCCCTCGGCGGCGGGGCGGGTGGCGGTGGCGGCGGGTGC
>NZ_JBEYFP010000752.1:0-2809 GCF_040634455.1 Kitasatospora sp. NPDC007106 | reverse complement strand
GTCAGCTCGGCCCGCCGGGCGCGCCGCTGCTCGACCGGCAGCCCGAGGACGTACCCGGCCAGCCGGGTCAGCGGCATCCGTGCGAGGTCCACCGCGACGGCGTCCGCCCCCGCGGCGCGGGCCGACTCCTGAAGCCGCAGCCGCTCCAGCCGGGTCATCCGGGGTGCGATCCGCTCCAGGAAGGCCGCCCGCGGGATCCCGTGCTTCGCCGCGAAGCCCTCGGCCACGGTGTACGGCAGCTCGTACACCGCCGACTTCTGGTAGTGCGCCCGCCGCCAGGCGTCCAGCAGCGGCGATTCGAAGGAGCGGCCCTGCCGCGACTTCTCCCCGCCGAACGCGAAGTCGCCCAACTCCGGCCCGGGCGGCGCCAGGTGCGCGTGCCGCAGGGCCGTGCGGAAGCCGCCGCGGTACTTCACCGCGTCCAGGGCGGCGTCGGGCCGGGCCGCGATCCAGTCCCGGACGACCGCGCGGGTGCGCCGGTTGTTCACCCCGGCCCGGCGCAGCTCGGCGAAGAGCCGGTACACCCGCTGCGGCGGCATCAGCGCCAGGCGCCGGGCGATCAGCCGGCCCTCGGTGCGGCGCTGCGCGTCGGTGGCCTCCCGCGAGGTCTCCAGCAGCCGGCGGACGATCATCGCCGCGTTGTGGTCGTTGACGTCCAGGGCGAGCACCGCCGCGTACAGGTCGCGGTAGTTGCCGAGGATGTACGCGTGCAGGAAGTCCAGCGACAGCCGCTGCTCGGCCGCGTCGGTGTGGAACTCGCGCTGGCCGGTGGCCGTGACCGCCGCGTTCACGAACAGCAGCACGTCCTCGGCGGCGACCAGATCGCCCGGCGTCTCCATGGTTCAGCCCCCGTCGGTGTGGCGGGCCGGCCGGGGAATGGGGGCACGAGCTGCGAATTATCGCGGTAAAGGCGCCTTCCGGAAGTCGCACCGGAGTCCCGCGGCCGGCCGCCGGACGACCGTA
The DNA here is from genome assembly GCF_040634455.1 of Kitasatospora sp. NPDC007106. Classification (NCBI taxonomy): domain Bacteria; kingdom Bacillati; phylum Actinomycetota; class Actinomycetes; order Kitasatosporales; family Streptomycetaceae; genus Kitasatospora; species Kitasatospora sp. NPDC007106. Next base: position 1,846 of record NZ_JBEYFP010000752.1, on the reverse strand, counting down.
GCAGACCGGCCGGCGCGAGCGCTGCTGACTATTCGTCAGCAAGTTCCGCCGATTGTATTGACGGTGTACCGACATGGACCTACAAGAGTAAGGAGCTCCGGTGCCCCCATCCGTCCGGAGCGGCGAACGTGCGTCTTCTCGAACCCCCTCACCGAGGAAGAGGCCCACCCATGCGCTCATCCAGCCGCCCCGCCCTGCTCGCCGCCGCCCTGCTCGCGACCGCCGCCGCCGGTCTCCCCGTCCTCTCCGCCCCGGCCGCCGCCGCGCCCCGGCCGGCCGCCGCGGCCGTCCTCACCAGCGGGGACGCCACCGGCGACGCCGTGGCCGCGGGCGACGTGCTCTCGGCACCGCTCGCCGCGACCACCCGGGCCACCTTCTACTCCACCGCCACCAGCACCACCGGAGTCACCTGCGGCACCTCGCAGTTCACCGCCACCGTGCTCACCAACCCCGCCGCACCCGGCACCGCCACCGAGTCCCTCACCGGCATGGCCTTCGGCTCGTGCACCAGCAACGTCACCGGCGTCACCGCGGTGAAGAGCCTGACCGTCGGAAACCTGCCCTACACGGTCGCGGTCGACGACACCGCCGGGTACCCCGTCACCCTCACCGCGGGCCCGGCCGGGCCGATCCAGGCCACCGCCGTGCTCGCCACCTGGTTCGGCACCATCACCTGCAGCTACCAGCTCGGCGGCGCCTTCACCGGCGCCGCCGACAACACCGCCCACAGCCTGGCCTTCCACAACGAGCACTTCGCCAAGAGCGGCGGATCTGGCCTGTGCCCCGCGGACGGATACTTCTCCGCCACCTACGGCCCCGTCACCGACACCGGCCGGCCCGGCAGCCCCGTCGTCCACGTCAACTGACCGCGCACACGCGTCACGCGGAGGCGGAGGGGCACCTGCCGTGCCCCTCCGCCTCGCGGTCGGCGCTCCACCCGGTCACGCGGTCACGGGATCAGGCGTCCGAGCCGTTGCGGCCTCCCGCGCGGCCCGTCCAGGTCGGCTCGACCACCGCCCAGTCCGTCTGCCACTCCTCCTCCGCCCGGCGCTGCAACCGGCTGCGCCGCACGCTGTACCCGACCGCGCAGGTGAGCGCCACAGCCGCCCAGCCGCCCAGCACGACGAAGCCGGTGGTCGCCACGATGTCCGAGGTCGACCGCGGCCCCCCGGCGGCCCGGCCCGCATCGTCCACCCACACCCTGACCTGCGAACCCGGCCCGGCCGAACTCGGCACCGCCGCCTGCTCCGTCACCGTGTGCCCGGCCGGGTACGTCCACGTCGCCATTGCCCGGTAGCCGCCCGCCGGTGCCCCGGAGGCGCTCAGGTCCGCCTGCTGCGGCTCGCTGCGGACCACCGCCGGCACCCGGTGCAGCCGGGCCGCCGCCCGCGCCGCGTCCGCCTGCGCCGACCAGTACATGAACAGCGCCGCCGCCCCCGCGCCGGCCGCCGCCACCACCACGGCCAGCCACGCGGCCAGCAGGGCCCGGCTCCGCGACCGGTCCACCGGCCGCCGCAGCGGCCCGGCGTCCGCGCCGACCGCCAGCCGCAGATGCACCACCAGGCGCCGCCACCGGGAATTCCCGCGGCGGCCGGGGAAGTGGGTGCGCATAGTACGCCTCCTACCGCCGGCTTCGGACTCAAGCGTCTCTCCAACCGGCCCCACCGGCACCCCGCCACGCGTACCACCCGTCCACCTCCCCCCACCCGGCCCACCCCCACCTGCGGCGATCCCCGACCGGTGCCGACGGTCACGCACGGTCGCCGCGGCGGGCCGGACGTTCGCGAACCGTGCTGCCCGGGCCGCATCGTCGCCCGTGCACGACCGCACCCGGGCGCGGCTGCCC
>NZ_JBEYFP010000751.1:0-2811 GCF_040634455.1 Kitasatospora sp. NPDC007106 | reverse complement strand
ACTCGACTCTCTTCCGATCTGCAGCATCGGGTGCCCGGGCCGCACCGCGGCGGAGTCGACCGGCAGCCGGGCGCCCAGCCCGCCGAGTGCGTGGTGCAGGAGGTCCACCGGCCCGGCCGCGGTGCTGCCGGTGGTGACCACGACATCGGCCGTCGAGCTGCGCAGGGCGGCGCCCAGCGGCCCGGCGTCGTCCGCCACCCGCCGGATCCCGGTCACCTCGGCGCCCGCGCTCCGCAGCAGGGGCGGCAGCAGCGGGCCGAGGGCGTCGCGCACCCGGCCGTCCCGCGGCAGGCCGGAGGTCAGCAACTCGTCGCCGAGCAGCAGCAGTTCCACGGTCGGGCGGCGGTGGACGGTCAGCCGGTCGTACCCGGCGGCCGCCGCCAGGCCCAGCACGGCCGGGGTGACGGTGGTGCCCGCCGCCAGCAGCAGGTCGCCCCGGCGGCACTCCTGACCGCGCGGCCGGACGTCGCGGCCCGGGGCCGCCGGCTCCGGTGTCCGCCAGTACAGGACGCCGTCGGGTGCCGTCGCCCGCCCGTGCTCGCGGCGCAGCACGGACGTCGCACCGGACGGCAGCCGGGCGCCGGTGGCGACGGGTACGGCGGTGCCCTGGTCGAGCGGCGCGGCCTCGGCGCCGCCCGCGAGGACGCCGCCGTCGCGCAGCCGCCACGGTCCCGTCCCCGCCACCGCCCATCCGTCCATCGCGGAGGTGTCGAACGGCGGCAGGTCGGTGAGGGCGGTCAGCGGCTCGGCAAGCGTGTGGCCGAGCGCCTCGGGGAGGGCCCGGACGACGGCGGGCAGCGGCTGTCCGGCGCTGTCCCGGGCCGCCTCGCGTGCCCGTTCCCACGTCATGGCCCCGGACGTGGTGCCGTGTTCGGCGCGGGTGCGCAGCGCCGGCCGGTTCACCGGGCACCGCCGGTCGGGGCGGGGCGCCGGCGGTAGACCAGGTAGGGGCGGACGAGGTAGCCGACGGGGGCGCTCCACACGTGCACCAGCCGGGTGAACGGCCAGGCGGCGAAGAGCAGGCAGGCCGAGAGCGCGTGCAGTTGGAACAGCAGCGGGGCCCCGGCCATCGCCTCGGGCCGGGGGTGGAGGGCGAACACCCCGCGGAACCAGATCGAGACGGTGGAGCGGTAGTCGTAGCCGCCGCCGACGACGTTGTGCACCGCGGTGGCGGCGAAGCCGAGCAGGACGGTCGCCGACAGCAGCGGGAAGAGCAGTTTGTCGCTGCGGTCGGTGACGATGCGGATCCGCCGGTTCAGCAGTCGGCGGGCGCTCAGCATGCCGAGCCCGGTGATCATGGCCGTTCCGGCGACCGTGCCGAGCGAGACGGCCGTCAGGTGGTAGGCGTGCTCGGAGATCCCGGCCGCCTCCGTCCACGAGGCCGGGACGGCCAGGCCCACGACGTGGCCGCCGATCACCGCGAAGGCGCCCAGGTGGAACAGCGGGCTGCCCCAGCGCAGCCAGCGGTGCTCCAGGAGCTGGCTGGTGCGCGAGGTCCAGCCGAACTGGTCCTGCCGGTAGCGCCAGACGTGCCCGACCGCGAAGACGGCGAGGCAGATGTAGGGGAAGGCGACCCACAGCAGCAGGTCGGCGCCGCCGGCGGGTGCGGCGAGGGGGGTGCCTGCGGGGCTCATCGGTGGCCCTCCTTGGTCCTGGTCGGCAGGAGCGGGATCAGTGTCGGAGGGGCGGGCTCCGGCGGGACGAACGTCTGCGGCGGTGCGAACAGGCCGCCGCCGTACGGGTCGAGGCCGACCTCCTCGGCGGGCGGGCCCGCGGCGGCGAGTTCCGCGACCGCCGCGAGGTCGGCGGCGGTGGGCGGCGGGAGGAGGGTGAGGAGCGCGGCGAGCAGGTGCCGGTAGGGGGAGCCGGCGTCGGCCAGCGAGTGCCGGATCAGTTCGAGTCCGCGCCGGTGCTGGCGCAGCGGCGCCTCGCCCGCGCCCGGGCCTTCGAGGGCGGCGAATTCGAGGACGACCGGGAGGTGGTCCGGGAGTTCGGCGGCGTCGGCCTCCCAGCCGGCGGCGCGGTAGCGCTGGGCGAGGGCGAGCAGGGCGGTGCCCCGGCGGCGGGTGTCGCCGTGCAGGTAGTAGGTCAGGTAGAGGCTGCTCCGGCGGCGCAGGTCGAAGACCTCGACGTAGTGGCGTTCCAGGGCGTCGGGCGGCTGCTCGGCGAACCAGGCGGTGAAGGCGGCGATCTCGACGGCGGCCGGGGAGGGCTGCAGGGCCTCGGCGGTGGCGGCCAACTCCTGCCGCCCGCGGACCAGTTCGGTGTCCGGGTACTGGAGCAGCAGGGAGAGCAGGCGCAGCAGGAGCACGCGCTGCGCGGTCTGCTCCGCCGTGCCGGCCGGGCGGGTCCGGCGGGCCCGGGCCAGGATGCCGATGTGCGGTGCGTTCATGCCGCTACTCCCCCGTCCTTCTGCGCAGGGTGGGGATGCCGAGCATCACCCGGCCGCCCCGGTCGCCGGAGACCTCGACCGGGCAGCGGTCCTCGATCCCGGCGAGGGCGGCGGCGTCCTCCTTGTGCGCGGCCGGCACGACGTACCGGTCGGCGTACTTGGCGACGGCGAGCAGCCGGTGCAGGTCCTCCGCCTCGCGGGCGGTGAGCCCGACGGCCTTCAGCGCGCCCTCGTCGCCCGCCTCGCCGAGGGTGCGCCCGCGCATGTGGGAGCGCAGCGCGGTGAGCTTCATCAGCACGCCGGCCACCACCTCGGTGTCCCCGGCGCTGAACAGCTCGGCCAGGTACTCCAGCGGGATGCGCAGCCGGGTGACGGCGGCGAAGACGTGGTCGGGGTCGTCCCGGCTGCCGCCCGCCGAG
>NZ_JBEYFP010000750.1:0-2812 GCF_040634455.1 Kitasatospora sp. NPDC007106 | reverse complement strand
GTCGGCGAGGGGGCCGGGGCCGGAGTCGGCGAGGGGGCCGGGGCCGGCGCTCCCCCGGCACCGGTCTTGGCCAGCCGGATCCCCGACGGCGCCGCCGGGGCGGGCAACACGTAGTCCTGGGCGGCCTCCTCGGCGGCCGGGGCAACGTCGGCAGCAGCAGCGGGCACGGCGGCGGCAGGCGCGGCCAGCGCCCAGCCGTCCGCCGGCAGGCCGTCCGCAGACAGACCGTCCACGGACGCGGCGTCGGCGGTCCCGGGGGCCTGCGGCGGGACGGCGGGGGCGGTCGGCTCGGGCACCTGGCCGAACCGGTCGGCGGGCTCCTCGATGGGCGGCATCCTCGGTCCTCGTTCGCTGCGGGTCGTCGGCGGTGGACGGGCGCCATCCTCCCATCGACCGGGGCCGTCCGGGTCCCCCGGACGGCCCCGGTGCGAGGATGGAGGCGGGCCGCGGCGACGATGCCGCCGCCCGGGTGGAGGAGGACCCGTCATGGCCAAGCAGGCCCCGCAGAGCGATCCGGTGCAGGACGCGCCGCAGATTTCCGCGCCGAAGCACGCGGCGGCCGGCGTCCCGGCCGTGCTGCACAGCCTGAGGATGGCCGGCGAGCAGATGAGCGCCCGCCGCACGCTGGCCGTGCTGAGCAAGGTGAACCAGCCGGACGGCTTCGACTGCCCGGGCTGCGCCTGGCCCGAGCCGGGCAAGACGCACACCGCGGAGTTCTGCGAGAACGGCGCCAAGGCCGTCGCCGAGGAGGCCACCGAGCGCCGGATCACCGCCGACTTCTTCGCCGCGCACCCCGTCCCGGAGCTGGCGCAGCGCTCCGGCTACTGGCTGGGGCAGCAGGGCCGGCTGACCGAGCCGATGCTGCTCGACGAGGGCTCCGACCGGTACGTGCCGGTCTCCTGGGAGCGGGCCTTCGAGATCGTGGCGGAGGAGCTGCGCGCTCTGGACACCCCGGACGGCGCCGCCTTCTACACCTCGGGCCGCACCAGCAACGAGGCGGCCTTCGCCTACCAGCTGTTCGCCCGCCGGCTCGGCACCAACAACCTGCCGGACTGCTCCAACATGTGCCACGAGTCGTCGGGGTCGGCGCTCACCGAGACGCTCGGCGTGGGCAAGGGCAGCGTCTCGCTGAAGGACCTCTACCAGGCCGACCTGATCATCGTGGCGGGCCAGAACCCGGGCACCAACCACCCGCGGATGCTCTCCGCGCTGGAGCGGGCGAAGCGGGCCGGGGCGACGATCGTCTCGGTCAACCCGCTGCCGGAGGCCGGCCTGGAGCGGTTCAAGAACCCGCAGAACGCCCGCGGCCTGGCCGCCAACGGCACCAAGCTGACCGACCTCTTCCTGCAGATCCGGCTCGGCGGCGACCTCGCGCTGTTCCGGGCGCTCAACCAGCTGGTGCTGGCCGCCGAGGGCGGCACGGACGAGGCGTTCATCGCCGAACACTGCCACGGCTTCGAGGAGTTCGCCGCCGAGGCGAAGTCCACCGACCGCGCCGAGGTGCTGGCCGCGACCGGTCTGCCGTGGGAGCAGATCGAGGAACTGGCCCGCCTGGTGCTGGCCTCGAAGAAGATCATCGTGTGCTGGGCGATGGGCCTGACCCAGCACCGGCACGCCGTGCCGACGATCCGCGAGGTCGTCAACTTCCTGCTGCTGCGCGGCAACGTGGGCCGCCCGGGGGCGGGCGTCTGCCCGGTGCGCGGGCACAGCAACGTGCAGGGCGACCGGACGATGGGCATCTTCGAGCGGCCGAGCACGGCGTTCCTGGACGCGCTGGGCCGGGAGTTCGACTTCGAGCCGCCGCGTGAACACGGCCTGGACTCGGTCGACACCATCCGGGGGATGCGCGACGGCCGGGTGAAGGTGTTCTTCGCCATGGGCGGCAACTTCGTCGCCGCGACCCCGGACACCGAGGTCACCGAGGCCGCGATGCGCCGCTGCCGGCTCACCGTGCACGTCTCCACCAAGCTCAACCGCTCGCACGTGGTGACCGGCGCCCGCGCGCTGATCCTGCCGACGCTCGGCCGCACCGACCGCGACTGGACGGAGGCCGGCGCGCAGTTCGTCTCGGTCGAGGACTCGATGGGCATGGTGCACTCCTCGCGCGGCGGGCTGCGGCCGCCGTCCGACGGCCTGCTCTCCGAGGTGGCGATCGTCTGCCGGCTGGCCCGGGCCGCACTCGGCCCCGAGGACCCGACCCCGTGGGAGGAGTTCGCGGTCTCCTACGACGCCGTCCGCGACCGGATCTCCCGGGTGGTACCCGGCTTCGAGGACTTCAACGAGAAGGTGCGCCGGCCCGGCGGCTTCGCGCTGCCGCACGGGCCGCGCGACAGCCGGACCTTCCCGACCGCGACGGGCAAGGCCAACTTCACGGTCAACCCGCTCACCGCGCCCGAGGTGCCCGAGGGCCGGCTGCTGCTGCAGACGCTGCGCTCGCACGACCAGTACAACACCACGATCTACGGCCTGGACGACCGCTACCGCGGCATCACCGGCGGTCGGCGCGTGGTGCTGGTGAACCCGGCCGACGCCGAACGGCTCGGCCTCGCCGACGGCCTCTACGTCGACCTGGTCGGCGAGTGGAAGGACGGCGTGGAGCGGCGGGCCCCGCACTTCCGGGTGGTGCACTACCCGGTGGCCCCGGGCGGCGCGGCCGCCTACTACCCGGAGACCAACGTCCTGGTGCCGCTGGACTCCACGGCGGAGATCAGCAACACCCCGACCTCGAAGGCCGTGGTGATCCGCTTCGAACCGGACACCGGCGCGCCCGTCGGCTAGACGGCAACGCACAGCGGCGCGCGGGGGGCTCCCC
>NZ_JBEYFP010000749.1:0-2815 GCF_040634455.1 Kitasatospora sp. NPDC007106 | reverse complement strand
CGGCGGTCGTCGCCCGGTCGATGGGCCGGCCAGCGGTGGTCGGCGCGGCGGGCCTGGCGGTGGACGTCACGGGCGGCTGTCTGCGGGTCGGCGGCCGGACGGTGCCGGAGGGCGCGGTCGTCACCCTCGACGGCGGCCTGGGCCTGGCCGTCCTCGGCTCGCCGCCGGTCGCGGCGGCCGCGGACGACCCGTACCTGCGCCGCTTCCTCGCCTGGGCCGACGAGGCCGCCCGCGGGTCCTGAGGGCCCGGGCCGCGGACGGACCGGGCCCGGCCGCAACTGCGGCCGGGCCCGGGTGCAAGGAGACGTCCGCGACGGAGGTCGACTCAGGGGCTCCTATGAGGCATCCGTACGCTTCGGGCCGGTCAGGGGCCGGTCTGGATCGCGGTGTCGTCGATCACGAAGCTCGTCTGCAGCGAGGAGTCCTCGACGCCGTTGAACTTCACGGTGACCGACTGGCCCGCGTACGAGGACAGGTCGACCGTCTTCTGGCCGTACCCGGTGTTCTTGTTGAGGTTGGACCAGGTGGCCACCGTGGTGCCGTTGACCGTGACGGTCAGCTTGTCGTAGGCGGTGGTGGTGCTGGTCTCCGCCGTGTCGATGTGCAGCCAGTAGCTGAGCGTGGCCTTGCAGCCGGCCGGGATGCTGACGGTCTGTGCGGCGCTGTCCGTGTGGGAGGAGCCGTAGCCGTTCAGCCAGGCCTTCCAGGAGCCGGAGTGGGCGGCCTGGGAGGCGCTGTTGTCGACGACGCCGCTGGTGGTCGTCCAGGGGGCGGCGGTGCCGGTCTCGAAGCCGGCGTTGCCGAGCAGCTGGGCCGGGACGCAGCTGATGCTGCCGGAGACCGTCCAGGTGAAGGCGGTGGAGCCGGTCTTGTTGGCGGCGTCCTTGGCGGTGACGGTCACGTTGTAGGTGCCGGCCGCGGTGGCGGTGCCGGTGATCCTGCCGGAGCTGCTGATCGACAGGCCGGTCGGCAGGCCGGTGGCGCTGAAGGTGAGCGGGGCGGTGCCTCCGGAGGCCGCGATCTGCAGGTCGGCGGTGCCGTTCAGCGCGGTGGTCTGGTTGCCGGGGTTGGTCACCGTGACGGTGCCGCTGCCGGCGGGCTTGGTGAGCAGGCAGCCCGCGACGTTGAGGTCGATGGCCCGCCCGGCGCCGAGGCAGGTGGTGAACCAGTAGGTCTCTTCGCCGTAGCTCTGGCCCTTGGTGGCGGTGGTGGTGCCGTCGGCGGCCACCTCGCACGGGTTGTTGAGGGTGCACATCGCGCCGTCGTCGTTGCCGGTGTTGTTGATGCCGACGACCTTCTTGGAGGCGGCGTCGACGATCGGCGAACCGGAGGTGCCGTGCGTGGTGTTGCAGCCGGCGCTGTAGCGGAGCGAGTCGTGCCAGGTCCACTCGTCCTCGCGCAGGGTCGGGACGAACCCGTTGATGGAGCAGTTCCAGGTCTGCTTCCAGTACGAGGACGGGATGAACATCGCCGAGCCGTCGACCGGGTGGGTGTCGCTGATGGTCAGCGCGGTGACGCCGTACTTGCTGAGGATCGACGAGAAGGTGTCGGTCAGCTGGTACAGCGCCACGTCGGTGCCGGTCATGGTGGCGTACAGCACCTTGTCGGCCGAGACGGTGCCGAGCGAGGAGCCGGACGGGCTGAGCAGGGTGCCGCTGCGGCTTGCGGTCTGGTTCTGGATCACCACGCCCGAGGCGGGCATGGTCGGCAGGCAGTGGCCGTTGGTGAGCATCATCGCCCGGTCGGTGTCGACCGATGCGGGGTACCGGACGAGCGAGGCGGAACAGTTGCTCAGCGCGATGGTGGCCGTCAGATCGCCCGCCTGGACGGCGTGCGCGGGCACGGCCGCCGCGGTCACCGTGCCTGCGGCGATCGCGACCGCGCCTATTCCGGCGGCGAGTCCCTTGAACATGGGGTCTCCTTGTGGGGGATGTGCCGACGCGCGACCGGTTGCGCACGCGGGCCGCACGAAACTGCCATGCCCGCTTCAAGAGGGTCAACCACCCCGGCGGAAAAGGCCGTTCACCGACGGCACCCGGCTGCGGCCGAACCGCGCGAAGTGGCCACGGCCAAATCCGGACGACTCCCTCCCAGCCCCCGCAAGCGGACGCCTCCCGCCGCGGCACGCACCGGCGGGCCGGCGCCGGCGCACCGGACTTCGCCCTGCTCCGTGCGGGCGGCCGGTCGCGCAGAGGTCCAGACCCTGCCGTGCGCGACAAGATTGACCGGAAATCGATCACGCGGTCGGAACCTGCCGACCCTCGCCCGGCGGCACGGAGCACGGCCCGACCGATGAAAGGATCGGGGCATGGTCGAACGAGTCATTGCAGCCTGCGACGGTGCCGCCAAGGGCAATCCCGGCCCGGCCGGATGGGCCTGGGTCCTGGCGGACGCCGCGGGCGCCCCGCAGCGCTGGCAGTCCGGTGCGCTGGGCCGGAGCACCAACAACGTCGGCGAACTCACCGCGCTGGAGCGGCTGCTGGCCGCCACGGACCCGGCGGTGCCGCTGGAGGTGCGGCTGGACAGCACCTACACCCGGGACGCGGTCACCAAGTGGCTGCCGGGCTGGAAGCGCAACGGCTGGCGGACGGCCTCGGGCTCGCCGGTCGCCAACCAGGAGCTGATCCAGCGGATCGACGCGCTGCTGGCGGACCGCGAGGTCTCCTTCGTCCACGTCGCCGCGCACCGGGTCGACGGCGACCCGCTCAACGCGATCGCCGACAAGGCGGCCAGCGACGCCGCCCGCACCCAGCAGGGCGGCGACGGCACCGCCGAGGACCTGCCGGTGCCCGTCCCGGTCGCCGAACGGCCGGCC
>NZ_JBEYFP010000748.1:0-2829 GCF_040634455.1 Kitasatospora sp. NPDC007106 | reverse complement strand
CCGGGCCCCAGGCGGGCAGCGGCGCGAGCACCGGGTAGCTCGCCGCCGTGCACCGCAGCCACGGCTCCGGCGTGCGGAGCGCGTCCGCGAGCAGCAGCCCGCCGCCGGAGAAGAACCACAGGGCGATCCGGTCCGGGGCGACCCGCGGATCGGCGCGCAGCAGGTCGACGGCCGCGGCGAGGTCCCCCGCGGCCTGCGGGTAGTCGGCGAAGCCGTGCAGCCGGTGGTCGACCACCGCGCCGACCGCGCCGAGCTCCGCGGCGTACCGGGCGTGGCCGACCAGCCCCGGCCAGTCCCGGGGCGTGGGCCGCACCTCGGCCGGGAGCGGGCCGCCGTGGACGAACAGCACCGCCGGGCGGCGGTCCCGGGGGCCGGCGCCGTCGGGGAGGTACAGGTCGACCCGGCCGGTCCGCTCGCGCGGCCGCTCCGGCGCCTCCAGCACGAAGGGCCGCAGGTGCGGGGGCGCTTCGGCGGTCGGAGTGAGCCGGTGGCCCTCCCCGGCGGCGGACCGCCGCAGCACCTCGGCCAGTTCACCGGGGGAGGAGAGCATCGGCCAGTGCCCGGTGGCGAGTTCGAAGAAGCGCACCGCGGGGTCGGTGAGCTTCCGGGAGACCGGGTCGTCGCCGGAGGCCACCACCCGGAGCATGGCGATCGTCATGCCGCTGCCGGTGCACAGGATCCCGGTGGAGGGCAGTGCGGCCGCGGCGCCCGAGAGCCTCAGCGGACGGGTGAGCGTCCCGGAGGGCTGCGGTACGGCGTGCGCGGTCAGCCGGGCCAGCGCCCCGTCCGACAGTCCCGCCGTGCTGCCCCAGCGCCGCCACGCGTCGGCGGTCGGCACGGGCACCTCGGCGAGGACCGGACCGGCGCCGAGCAGCCGCGTACGGACCTCCTGGTCCGGCACCGACTGCGCCGCCGTGTCGCCGTCCCCGGGCATACCGGCGTCCAGGTGCACGACCCGCGCGATCCGCTCCGGACGCCGGTCGGCGGCGCCCAGGACCGGATGGATGCCGTAGCCGTGGCCGACGAGCACCACCTGTGGCGCGGCCACGCCGTCGACCACCCGCAGCACGTCCCCGACGTGCGTCTCCAGGTCGGTGCCGGCCGGCGCCGTCCCGGCCGGCCCGTCCATGCCCGTCAGCGCCACCGGGTGCACCTCCGCCCCGGACTCCCGCAGCCGGTCCGCCACCTCCTCCCAGATCCAGCTCCCGGTGAACCAGCCGGACACCAGCACGAACACCGCCATCGTCGCCTCCTCGCCCGCTCCGGCGGCCCGGTCGGCCGCCCGCGTGTGCCGGTACGGTAGGAACTCCCCCTGAGGGAGGTTCAAGTCGTGTTCATGGCCGATCTGTGGAGCATCGGGGAACTCGCCGAACGGGCGGGCGTCACCGTGAAGACCGTCCGCTTCTACTCCGACCGCGGCCTGCTCCCCGAGGCCGCCCGCAGCACCGGCGGCCACCGCAGGTACGGGCCCGGGGCGCTCGACCGGCTGCGGCTGATCCGCTCGCTGCGCGCCCTCGACCTGCCCGTCCCCGAGATCGACCGCGTCCTGCGCCGCGAGGACACCGACACCGGGGCCGACGCACTGGAGGATGCCGTCGCCCGGCAGTTGAAGGAGCTGGGCACCCAACTCGCCGCACTGCGCTGGCGGGAGGCCGCCCTGCAACTGCTGCGCGACTGCACCGCCGAGGAACGCGCCGACCGGCTCCGGCTGATCGGCGCGGTCGCCACCCCGCCCGACACCACCGCGCTGGCCCGCTACTGGCGGCGGGTCCTGCCCCGCGGCCTGTCCACCCGGCAGATCCGGTGGATCGTCGACGCGGCGGTGCCGCAGCCGCCCGCCGAGCCGCGGCCGGCCCAGGTGCTGGCCTTCGCCCGGATGCACGCCCTCGCCACCATGCCCTGCCCCGCCGGCGGCAGCGACGCGCCGCCCCCGGCGGACGCCCGCGACCACCGCCCGGCCGTGCTCTACGACGGCCTCGGCGAGGCGTACGAGCTGGCCGCCCCGGCCCTGCGCAGGGGAGGGGCACCGCAGCCGGGCGAGGCGCTCGACTGCTTCGTCGCCGCGTACGCCGGGGCCCACGGCGACCGGGACACCCCGCTGTTCCGCCGCCGGCTCGTCCGCCGCCTCGACGCCCTCGCCCACCCGGTGATGGACCGCTACTGGCAGCTCGCCGGCGAACTCGCCGACCCGGCCACCCCTACCCTCGGCGCCGCCCACGACTGGCTCCGCGCAGCCCTGACGGCCGACCCGGCCTGACCGGCCACCGGCCTCTCGGCCTGCCCGGCCCAGTGGCTGCGCCGGACACCGCGGTACGCTGACACCCACCCCGTGGCCGCCACGCGGGCGATCCGCTCCCTCGACGTTCCGTCAGGTCTTCGAGCGCCGCCCGACGTCCCGCCCGGGGCCCACTCCCTCCCGAGCGAAATGCGGTGCCGCCGTGCGCGCCTCCCTGTTCACCGTCGACCTGCCCGGCCCCGGCCGGCTCAGCACCATGGCCCGCCCGCGCGGCCACGACTGGCTGCCGGACGAGATGGCCGCGCTGGCCGCCGCCGGTGCGGACGTGCTCGTCTGCGCGCTCACCGCGGACGAACGCGAGGAACTCGGCCTCACCGCCGAGCCCGAGCTCGCGACCGCCGCCGGACTGGAGTACGTGGCCCTCCCGATCCCCGACCGGACGGTCCCCGACCCGGCCGCCGTGCTGCCCGTCCTCCACCACCTGACCGCACGACTGCACCACGGCGCCCACGTGGTGACGCACTGCCGGGCGGGCATCGGCCGCTCCTCCCTGCTCGCGGTCTCCCTCCTCGTCCTCGGGGGCACCCCACCCG
>NZ_JBEYFP010000747.1:0-2832 GCF_040634455.1 Kitasatospora sp. NPDC007106 | reverse complement strand
CCCGGCGCACGATCCGGCCGCCGTCCGCGCCGCGGCGCATCGTCCGCGTCGCCAGGTGATAGCCCAGGGTTGCCAGCAGCCGCTGGTCGTGGCCCGCGGCTCGTCCGTGTTCGCGGTGCTCAACCTCTACCCGTACAACGGCGGCCACCTGATGGTCGTCCCGTACCGGCACGTCGCGGACTACACCGAGCTGGACGAGGCCGAGACCGCCGAGCTCGCCCTGCTCACCAAGCACGCGATGACGGCGCTGCGCACCGCCTCGGGCGCGCACGGCTTCAACATCGGCATGAACCAGGGAGCCGCCGCCGGCGCCGGCATCGCCGCCCACCTCCACCAGCACGTGGTGCCGCGGTGGGGCGGGGACACCAACTTCATGCCGGTGGTCGGCCACACCAAGGTGCTGCCGCAGCTGCTCGCGGACACCCGCAAGATGCTGGCCGACGCCTGGCCGCAGGGCTGAGCCCACCGCACGGACGCCGCAGGGCCGGTACCGCGAGGACTCCCTCGGGTACCGGCCCTGCGTGCGTGTCCGGGCGGCTCAGCCGGCGTCGTAGGCGTCGGCCTTGAACGGGCGGACGGCCTGGTTCTCCGAGCGGCTGATGTTGGCGCGGTTGGTGAACCGCTCGACGTCCACGTCGTGGTCGGCGAGGAACTCGATGGTGGTGGTCTGCACCATGTTGAAGATCGGCTGGGCGCTGTAGAGCACCGAGTCGCTCTTCGCCCGGCTGTCCCAGGTCTTGTCCGTCCACGCCTGGCGGAGGCAGAACGGCTCCGGCAGGGTCAGCGAGCCGCCCAGCCAGTTCAGCAGCCCGGGGATCTTGTGGAACGGCGCCCGGACGGCCTGCCGGACGACCTCGTCGTCGTCGATCAGCGGGAGGACGATCGTCTTCTCCTCCCAGAACTTGCCGGTCTTCGGGACGCTCTTCTCCTTGGGCTTGGGCTTGGCCGTGAACAGCCCGTTGAGCGGCCCGAGGGCGTGCCCGTACACGGAGACCCGGAGGTTGCGGCCCAGCACGGTGACCTTGACGGTGACGGTGGCGACCACCTGGCCGTTGTGCAGCACCAGCTGCGCGGCCACGTTGGTGTCGGTGTCGGTGCCGATGGTCTGCCGGTTGGCGATCTGCTGGATGCCGAAGTCGCGCATCCGGTAGCCGTCCATCTCCGGGGTGGACGGGCGGCCGATCTCGTCCGCGCCCTCCGGGATGTCCTGTACCACCCAGTGGGCGACCGAGACGTGCGGCATGTCGCCGCCCGGCACCTCGCTGGCCGCGACCGAGCCGAGCCGCTCGGCGATCTTGCGGGCGAGGTCCCAGCGGTGGAAGGTCCGGAAGTCCGCGTGCCCCGCGGCCGGCCGGAGGTCCTCGTTCATCTCCACCGCGACCCAGCGCATGCCGGCGCCCAGCAGGCCCTTGCGGCCCGCGTAGTGGTGGATGTTGGTCTCCTGCTCGGAGGTCAGCCGCTCCAGGCTGGCGCGCAGGTCGGTGGCCTTGCGGTCGAGGTCGTCGCGCGGCACCGCCTGCGGCACCGTCGCGGCCACCGCGCCGCCCTCCAGCAGCGACTGCCAGCGGGTGCGCAGGTCGATCGTGCTGCGCAGGCAGATCCGCCGGGCGACGAACCAGCCGACCACCGGGGCCAGCATCATCAGCCGGAAGTACAGCGACCAGGGGCCGTCCACCGGCGGGCGGATCGCGAACAGCAGGGCCAGGCCGCAGGCGGCGAGCAGCGCCAGCGTGCCGTAGAAGCCCTCCCGGGCCGGATGCGTCTTCTTCAGCTGGGCGCGCACCTGGAAGGCGGCCAGCCAGACCAGCGCGCCGGGCAGGAAGAGCAGCCCGCAGACCACGGTGACCAGGGCGAGCTGCCGGTCCCGGGCGTGGCGCAGGTCGTTGGCGGCCAGGCAGTGCTCGACCACCATCCGCACGTCGGTGCCGAAGGACGGCACCAGCGGGTTCCGCTTGGCGGGCAGCGTCCGGTCGATCACCGCCCGGCTGAACGCCTCGCCGGCGCTCGGCCGGAACAGCTCGAAGCGGCCGTTCTTCAGCTTGGCGCCGAGCTTCTCCTCCAACTCCCTGAAGGTGCCGTCGCGGTAGGCCGCGGAGGAGAGCGCCGAAGTGACGGCGGTCTGCGGGCCGACGTCCGTGCGGGGTACCTGCGCACCCGGGGTCATGTCGAGCTGGGTCACGGCGGCTGCCCCTCCTCCCCTGGATCCGCCCTTGTCGGCCGCAGGCTATCGCGCCTCCGGCCGGTCGCGGGCAAGATCGTCTGAACCGGCGTCAGCCGCCCGCGGCCGAGCACCGTGAGGGGATCATGCCCACTTCGCGGCCGGTTCGATCCTCCGGGGTGTCACGCCGGCCGGCGGCGGCCCGCGGTGCGGGAGGATCGGGGCATGGCCGAACTCATCGCGCACGATCCCGTGCTGGTCTTCGACGGGGACTGCGCCTTCTGCGCCAGCTGCGTGACCTGGGCCGAACGCTACCCGCGGGCCTCCCTCTCCTCGGGCGGCTGGCAGGCCGTGCCGTACCAGTACGCCGACCTCGCGGCCCTGGACGCCGGGGCGGGCGGGCGCGGCCTGGTCACCGAGGAGCGGGCCGGCCGGGAGGTGCTGTGGATCACCCCCGGCGGACGGGTGTACGGCGGGGCGCAGGCGGTCGCCCGGCTGCTGATGCGCTCCGGCGGCGCCTGGGCGTACGCGGGCGCTGTGCTGGCGCTTCCTCCGGTGCGGCCGATCGCCGCCGCCGTCTACCGCTGGGTCTCCCGCAACCGCCACCTGCTGCCGGCGGGGACGCCGGCCTGCGCGATGCCACGGCGCTGAGCGCTTCGGGGAGACGCCGATCA
>NZ_JBEYFP010000746.1:0-2833 GCF_040634455.1 Kitasatospora sp. NPDC007106 | reverse complement strand
CCGGCACCGGCACCGGCACCGGCGCCGGCCCGCGGGGTCAGGGCATCAGGACGGCCTTGCCCCGGTTGCGGCGGGCCTCCAGGTCGGTGTGGGCACGGGCGGCCTCCGCCAGCGGGTAGGTGCGCCAGATCGGCACGGCGAGCTTCCCGGCCGCGGTCAGGCGCACCAGTTCCGGCAGCGGTTCGCCGGCCCCGTCCGAGGCGCCGGCGCTGAAGCGGACGCCGTGCTGCGCGGCGGACAGGTCGGCGATGGTGATGACCCTGCCCGCGTCCCCGGTCAGGGCGACGGATTCGGCGAGCACGCCCGCGCCGGAGGCGTCGAACACGAAGTCGACGCCCTGCGGGGCCGCGGCCCTCACCCGCTCCGCCCAGCCCTCGCCGTAGCGGACCGCGGTGGCGCCCAGGGCGGTGACGCGTTCCAGGTCGCGCTCCGCCGCGGTACCGACGACGGTGATGCCGCGCGCGGCGGCCAGTTGGACGGCGACGACTCCGACGCTGCCGGCGGCGCCGTGGACGAGCAGGGTCTGTCCCTCCTGCACGCCCAACTGCTCCAGCACGCGATGGGCCGTCCGGCCGACGGTGACCAGTGAGGCGGCGACCTCCCAGGACAGGGCTTCGGGCTTGGCCACCGGCCGCTCCAGCAGCGCGTACTCGCCGTAGCTGCCGCCCACGGTGGCGCCGAGGACCTCGTCGCCCTCGGTGGCGGTGGCGCCCTCGCCGACGGCGTCGACGACACCGGCCGCGTCCAGGCCGGGCACCACCGGGAAGTCGGCGGGTGCCTTGGCGGCCAGCAGACCGGACCGGATCTTCAGGTCGAGCGGGTTGACCGAGGCGGCCCGGACCCGGATCCGGACCTGGCCCGGTCCGGGCTCCGGCGGGGTGACCTCCGTCAGGCGCAGCACCTCGGGTGCGCCGTACTCGGAGAAGGTGATCGCTGTGGACATCGGGAACTCCCGTGGAGTGGTGGGGAACGGAGGGGTCGCCGCCCGCCCGCGGTGCGGCGGACGGGGGCGGGTCGGGGCATGGTTCAGCGGGCGCAGCGGGGTCAGAGGGTGGGGTAGTCCGTGTAGCCGCGGTGGTCACCGCCGTAGAAGGTGGCCGGGTCCGGGGTGTTGAACGGGCCGCCGGCGGCGAGGCGGGCCGGCAGGTCGGGGTTCGCCAGGAACAGCGCCCCGTAGGCGATCATGTCCGCGGTGCCGTCCTCGACCAGTTCGAGCGCGGCCGGGCCGGTGGCCTCGGGGTGGGTGAACGGGTTGAGGACGAACGTGCCCGGCCAGGTCTTGCGCAGGCGCACGGTGAGGTCGCGGTCCGGGCCCTCCAGCAGGTGCAGGTAGGCCAGGTCCAGTCCGGCGAGCCGTTCCAGCAGCACCTCGTAGACCTCGCGCGGGTCGTCCTCGGCGATCCCGTTGTACGGGTTGCCGGGCGAGATCCGCAGGCCCACCCGGTCGCTGCCGATCGCTGCCACGACGGCGGTGACGACCTCGACGGCGAAGCGGGTCCGGCCTTCGGCGTCGCCGCCCCAGCCGTCGGCACGCAGGTTGGTGTTCGGCGCGAGGAACTGGTGGACGAGGTAGCCGTTGGCGCCGTGGATCTCCACCCCGTCGAAGCCTGCGTCGATCGCGTTCCGGGCCGCGGCGGCGAAGTCGGCGATCGTCCGGCGGATCTCCGCCTCGGTCAGCTCCTTCGGGGTCACGAAGTCCTGCGGGCCCTCGTGGGTGAACACCTGTCCGGGGGCGGGGACCGCCGACGGGGCGACCGGCACCAGGCCGTCGGGCAGCAGGGCGGGGTGCCCGATCCGGCCGGTGTGCATCAGCTGGGCGAAGATCACGCCGCCCTCGCGGTGCACCGCGTCGGTCACCCGCCGCCAGGCCTGCACCTGCCCTGCCGTGTGCAGCCCGGGAGTGTCGGGGTAGCCCTGCCCGACCGGCGACGGCTGGATCCCCTCGGTGACGATCAGCCCGGCGCCGGCCCGCTGCGCGTAGTACGTCGCCATCAGCTCGGTCGGCTCCGCGCCCGGCCCGTACGCGCGGCTGCGGGTCATCGGCGCCATCACGAGCCGGCTGGCGAGGCGGCGGCCGCCCAGGACGATCGGATCGAAAGCGGTGGTCATGGTCTCTCTTCTTCCTTGCGGTCGGTGGCGGGCGGTGGCCCGGACACCTTCACCGTAACAGTTACCTGCTCGAACAAGTAAATACCGCGGAGCATTCCCCTGCCAGCCACCATGGGCACCCAGCAGCGGAATCGAGGCAGTGAGGCGGTACCGCTCCACGGGATCCGGCGCCCGGCGGGTAGCATTGGCTGTCCGCCCAGGAAAGTGAGGAAGAGATGGCAGAGCCCGCCCCGCAGGCCGGCAGGGAACCCACCGGGACGGCACGGGAGGCCAGCGTCCCGGTGCCGGCCGCGGCGGGCGGCGGGCCGATCAGCCACGCGATCTTCCGCCTCGCCCGGCTCCACCGCATGTTCGCCGGTCAGCTGCTGCGGCGGATCGGACTCCACCCCGGCCAGGAACTGGTGATGATGCACCTGTGGGAGCTGGGCCCGCAGCGCCAGGCCGACCTGGTGCGCCTCCTCGACTCCGACGCCGCCACCATGACCCGTACCGTCCAGCGGCTCGAACAGGCCGGCTTCGTCCGCCGCCGCCCCTCCCCCACCGACAAGCGGGCGTCGCTCATCGAACCCACCGCGGCCAGCCACGCCCTGCGCCGCGAGGTCGAGGAGGCGTGGAGCCGGCTGGAGGACCTGGTGGCGGCCGGCCTGACCGACGACGAACGCGCCGCGGCCCTGCACACCCTGGAACGCCTTGAGCAGAACCTCCTCCGAGCCGCCGACGACCC
>NZ_JBEYFP010000745.1:0-2837 GCF_040634455.1 Kitasatospora sp. NPDC007106 | reverse complement strand
CGAGGAGGTGGCCGTGCTCGCCGTCGCCCGGCCGCAGCTGCTCGCCGGGCCGCCGCGCTTCCTGCTCGACGTCCACCTGGGCACCCTGGCCCGGCGGCTGCGGCTGCTCGGGGTGGACGCCGCCTACGAGAGCACCGACATCGGCGACCCGGCGCTGGCGGCCCGCTCGGCCGCCGAGCAGCGCGTGCTGCTCTCCCGGGACCGCGGGCTGCTGCACCGCCGCGAGCTGTGGGCCGGCGCCTACGTGTACAGCCACCGCCCCGCCGACCAACTGCGGGACGTGCTCTCCCGGTTCGCTCCCCCGCTGGCCCCGTGGACGCGCTGCACCGCCTGCAACGGGACGCTGCGCGAGGCCGACAAGACCTCGGTGCGCGAGCACCTGGAGCACGGCACCGAGCGTTCGTACGACGTCTTCGCCCAGTGCACGGCCTGCGACCAGGTGTACTGGCGCGGCGCCCACCACGAGCAGCTGAGCGGCATCGTCACCGAGGCGGTGGCGGAGTTCGGCGACGGAACGGCGGACGGGGCGGCTCCGTCCGGGCCGCTGCACACCTCGGTGGCCGCACAGCGCCGCCGCCCGGACGGGGCAGCGGTGGGCGCCGGGCCTGCCTGAGCGGGGTCCGCCGGGCAGCGCACCCGGTCGCCGTCCGACCGGTCCTCAGGCCGGGGGCAGGCAGGCGTCCCGGAGGCGGTGGAGGGTGGTGCGCATCCCCGCCCGGTTGCGTTCCGCGCGCTGCACGGCGGGCGTGCCGGAGAAGACCAGCCCGAGGGTCTCCGCCACGGCCGCTCCCGCACCGCCGCGCCGCTGGTCGATCCAGTACTCGGTGACCAGCGTGCCGTCGCCCTGCGCTTCGAGGCGGTAGCCCCAGCGGGCCACCGGCAGGCCGAAGGTGGTGACGTCGAAGGCGAACTCGCGCTCCGGCTCGGCGACGACGATCCGGCAGGTCGTGAACCAGACCCAGCCGGCCCGCCGGTTGAAGCCGACGAAGTTCCGGCCGCGCCGCCAGACACCCACCACCTCGGGGCTGAACTCCTTCATCCGGCGCACGTCGGCGAGCAGCGCGTACACCGCGTCCGGCGGGACGGCGGGGAACTCCAACGACTCCTCGACGGTCCAGATCCGCGCGGCACCCATCGGCCGGTCTCCTCCCCCTGCGGTGTACGCGAGGCGGCCACCGCCCCCGCGGGCAGCACGATACGCGCGGCCGCCGGACGGCGGTAGCCGCCCCCGGCAGGCCCCGGCGGCGGCCCGGCTACGGTGACGCCGTGATGCCGAGCCTGCCCACCGATGTGTCCGAAGTCCTCGACGCCGTCCTCGACACGGACGGCCCCGTCCACCGAGCGCTGCGCCGACAGGTGCCGCACCTGGCCGTGGACGCGCGCTGCGCCTGCGGGTGCGGCGCCGCCTACTTCGCCCTCGACACGGACGCGGTCGAACCGGCGCCGGCCGGCGGCGGCACCGTCGTGGCCGCACAGGCGCTGCTGATCACCGAGACCGGCGACTGCCCGGGCGAGGTCCTGGTGTTCACCCAGGACGGCCACCTCTCCTGGGTCGAGGTCTGCTCCTGGGACGACGACATCGAGGTCACCCTCGCCACCGCCCGCCGCTGGCTGCGACCGGGCCGCTGACACCCCCGCGCCGGGCGCACATCAGGTCTTCGCAGCACCGCAACCACAATCACACCAGGGGCGCGGCAGGGCCAAGACCTGGTTCGCGCAGCCGGCCGCAGGGCCTTGCCCAGGCCGGGGAGGACGCGGTAACCGCCGTCCGGGCAGGGAAGTGTGATCCGGGTGTGGAATCGGCTGCAGTGGCTCATTTCCAGGTCGAGCCGCTCCGCCTCGTGGGCGTTCACGAGGGCAACGATGCGCTCCAGGCCGTAGGCGTTCGGGTCACGGCGGTAGGTATCCGGCTCTGCAGCGAGGAGGCCGCAGGACGGCGCCCAGTGCGCCTCCAAATGCTCCCTCGCGATCTGCTCCGCCGTCTTGACGGGGACCACGGGAGCGGGCGCGGCGTACGGGGCCGAGCGGGCGTCCCGCACCGCCCGGACCGGTCACCAGCCGGCACCGCCGATGGCCGTCTCGCCCGCCTCTCCCGCGCCGGGGCGGTCGTCGAAGCCGTCGGGCGCCCGGCCGACATGGGCGACGACGAACACCTCCATCCCCGTCCCGTCCGGTGTTCCGCCGCTCTCGTGCCGGTACACGCCGCCCGGCTCGAGGAAGTCCTCGCCCACAGCCACGCCTCCGATCCCTCCGCATGGTGTGAGCCAAGGGTGCGCCCACGCGGACCGCCCTGCTGCCTCCCCTCCCCCGTGTCGGGCCGCCCGGGCCGAACGCCGGCCGACTCGCCTGAATCGCACAGCCGCGGCTGCGCCGGGAGCCGGCCCTCGGGGCGCGGAGGCCGCCAGGCCCCGGTTCGGCTTCGAGGAAGGACCGGCGGCCACCGGTTGCCCCTGGTCGTGTCCGCTCAGCCGGCGGCCTGCGAGGGCGGCAGGCGGCGGAAGGTGTCCTGGCCGATGACCGTCGCCTTCCACGCCTCGTCGGATCCGGTGGCCGGACACGGTCCGGCACGCGGCGGCGGAAGCCCGCTCGGGCCTGACGGTGTCACCGACCCGCGGAGCTCGGCCCTCGACGTCGGCTGCCGGGCCCGCGACCTCGACAACCTGTACGTCGTGGACACGGGCTTCTTCCCGAGCGACGGGTTCACCACCTGCGGAGTACGGGCGCGAGCGGCCGGACCGAACGACGCCCGGCCGGACACAGGCCTTCGAGCAGGGCGGCGGCCGGGTCGCCGCGGTAGTCGGAGCCGACCTTGTCGATCTCGTCGAGCAGGACGACCG
>NZ_JBEYFP010000744.1:0-2847 GCF_040634455.1 Kitasatospora sp. NPDC007106 | reverse complement strand
GCGGGCATCTCGGTGCCCGAACCGCCGGAACTCCGTACGGCCTGGGGGCCGTGGCCGCTGCTGGTCGTCGGGCTGCTGGTCCTCTGCGTCCTGGTCTTCATGGTGGCGCGGATCTTCGCCTGAGCAGCACCCCCGGACCCTGGGGGCCGGCGGGAGGACGCCATGACCGACGAACGCGCAGGACTGTCGGACCACCGCGTCCGCCACCTGCGTCCCGGACAGGAACACGCGCTGGCGACGGCGATGGCCTTCGTCCAGCAGACCCTCGACGACTGGTACCCGGCCGGCCGCGACCGGGCCGAGACCCGGCGCGTCCGGGAGGACGCCTTCCTGGTGGCCGACGAACTGGTGGCCAACGCTTGCGCGCACACCCCGGGGCCGACCCGCCTCGACCTCGACAGGGCCGGACGGCGGCTGAGGATCTCGGTCACGGACGGGGACTCCGCACCGCCCGTCCTCCTCCACCCCTACCGGCCCGACGCGACCTCCGGCCACGGGCTGCAGATCGTGGAGCGGCTCGCCCTGCGGTGGGGCCACCGGCCCGTGGGCGGCGGCAAGACCGTCTGGGCCGAGCTGCTGCCGCCGCTGCCCCAGGTCAACGGCTTCCCGGTCGATCCGGGTCGGCTCGAATGACGCCGGCGACGGACGGCGGCCGTCAGCAGGCGGTGCCCTCGAACCGGCGGGGATCCGTGAGCTCGATGTCGAAGACGGTGTCCGCTTCGGTCACTTCCAGGAGGCGGACCACCTGCGGGCTGGGCGAGGCCAGGCGGAAGCCGATCCCCGCCGCCAGGGCGATCTGCCGGGCGCGAAGGAGTTCGTTCAGGCCGGCGGAACCGCAGAAGTCCAGCGCGGCACAGTCCACCGTGAGCAGCTCGGGCGCCGGCTCCTCCAGCAGTGCCCCACCCAGGGCCTCGGCCAGGGCGTCCGAGGTCTCCATGTCGACCTGTCCCGCCAGTGCCAGCCTGCACACCCCCGGCGGGGCGGGGCGGCGGGTCACGCGGAACTCGGTTTCCACGGTCCGTTCCTCTCGTCGGCCGGGCCTCCCGTAGCGGGAGGTCACCAGTTCGACACTGGCCCATTCGGGTGCCCGTCCACAGCACCGTGAGCGAAGCGGCACGGTTCCGCCGTCCTGAAAACGAAGAACCTCCGGCTTCGTGGCGATCCGATCGGTCCGACCGGTTTGTCACGCTCCGCCGCCGACGCCGGAGACGGCCGTTCGTTTCCCGGGGGCGTGGGCCGGGCAGGCGCGCGCACAGATTCAGGGCGGGACCCCCGGAGCGGGCGGCCCCGCACCCCTGGAGGAGGCTCCCGTGCATCCCGTCATCCACGTCACCCACCGCTCGCCCACGCCCGGCCTACGGGTCGTCCAGCTGGCCGGGGAGGCCGACACCGGCAGCACCGAGACGCTGCGCGCCGCACTGGACAAGGCGCTGAGCCGCCTCCCGGCGCCCCACACCGTCGTGGTGGACTGCTCCGGCCTGGAGTTCTGCACCACCGCGGGCCTGAACGAACTGATCGTCGCCCGGGAGCGGGCCGCGGCGAACGGCATCGCCTTCCGGCTGAGCGAGCCGCGCGAGCAGCTGGCCCAGCTCCTCCGGGTGACCGGAACGCACGAGCTGTTCGACGTCGAGCCCGCCGCCCTGCTGGAAGGCCACCTGTCATGACCGTCGTCAGGGTCTGCGCACGCCCCCTGCCGGCCTCGACGTTCATCGCCGGCGGGGCGGACGCGGTGCGGCGCCCCGAGCACCTCGCACCCGCCGCCCGGCCGGTCGTCGACGCCCTGTCCGACCTGCCCGGGGTACCCGCCCGCACCGTCAACGCCGTCCGCCTGAACGGCGGCGTCCAGGCCGCCTCCGGCCTGCTCCTCGCGGCGGGGAAGCCGCCGCGGCTGTCGGCGGCCGTGCTCGCCTGCACCCTCCTCCCGGTCACCTGGGCGGGCCACCGCTTCCGGGAGGCCGAGGACGAGGGCGAACGCACCCAGCAGCGCATCCACTTCCTCAAGAACCTCTCCATGCCCGGCGGCCTCCTGATGGCCGCCCCCGCCGACGAGGACGGCCACCACCTGCTCCCATAGGACGGCTCCCGCCGGTGGGGCGGGCGTGTATCGCGGGCGTATCGAAAACCGCATACGCCGCCGCAACGCCCCACCGGCTCGAATGGGGGCATGAACCTCGACGCCTCCCCGTCCGCACCGCCCCGCCGCACGCTCAGGGCCGGGCTCCTCGGCCTGGCGGTCCTCGGCCTGGCGGGCGCCGCGTTCGTCGTCCGCCGGCCGCTGATGATGTCCGCCCCGCGGTGCATGGCCGGGCGGTGGCACGGCTGCTTCGACACCTTCAACGGGGTGGTGCTGATGACGCTGGTCGTGCTGCCGCTGTCGGTGCTGGTGGCGTGGGCCCTGGCGCACCGCCGACGTGCCGCCGGGGCCGGCCGGGCGTGGCGGAGGTCGCTGGCCGAGGTCGGCATGGTCCACGGGACGGTGCCGTTCGTGTGGATGACCATGATGCCGGGCGGCGGGGCCGGCACCGTGCCCGCCCGGGTGAGCCTGGTGCCGCTGCGGGACCTGGTCACGATGGGGGCGCTGGGGATCGTGGGCAACCTGCTGGTCTTCGCGGCGCTGGGCTTCTTCGCGCCGATGCGGTTCGCGGCGCTGGCGTCCGTGCCTCGCGTGCTGGCGCTCGGGGCGGGCTGCTCCGTCCTGGTCGAGACCGCGCAGTACGTCCTGCAGCTGGACCGGGTGTCCTCCGTGGACGACGTCCTGGTCAACGCCGTCGGCGCCGGGCTGGCCGGCCTCGCCTCGCGCCGCTGGTGGCGCACCGCGGACCGGGCGCCGTCGGAGCCGTCCCGCCC
>NZ_JBEYFP010000743.1:0-2850 GCF_040634455.1 Kitasatospora sp. NPDC007106 | reverse complement strand
GGACGCCGAGGTAGGTGTCGACGTCGGCGGTGTCGTGGGCGAATCCGGCGTGCGGGCCGGAGGATCCGATGGCGTCCCAGACGCCGCGGTTGGCGTACGGCGACTACGGGTCCTCCGCGCCGGCGGGCTCCGCGGGCAAGCCGGGCGGCCAGCTGGCCGTCCGCGTCGACGAGAAGCTCGGCCCGGTGCTGACGGACGGCGAGGGCTTCACCCTCTACCGCTTCGACAAGGACACCGCCAAGCCGCCGGCGTCCAACTGCGCGGGGACCTGTGCCACCACCTGGCCGCCCGTGCTGAAGGACGACGCCACCACGGCGGGCACCGGCGTCGACGCCGGCAAGCTCGGCGAGATCACCCGGGCCGACGGCTCGCGACAGCTGACGGTCGGCGGCTGGCCCGCCTACCGCTACGCGCAGGACTCCGCGCCCGGTGACACCAAGGGCGAGGGCGTGGGCGGCACCTGGCACGCCCTGGCGCCGGACGGGAGCAAGGCCAAGGCCGGCGGCGCCACCGCGGCGCCCACCGCGACCGCGCAGCCGACCGCCATGCCGTCGATGACCCAGCAGGCCCCGGCCGGTGTGCAGATCTCGATCTTCAACCACCCGCAGCTCGGCCCGATCATGGTGGACGCCAACGGCATGACGCTCTACCACTTCGGCAAGGACACCGCCTGGCCGATGAAGTCCAACTGCGAGGGGGAGTGCCTCAAGACCTGGACGCCCGCGCCGCCGGTCGACCCCAAGAAGATCAAGGGCGTGGACCCGAAGCTGGTCGGCAAGATGCAGCGCTCGGACGGCTCCTGGCAGCTGAGCATCAACTGCACGCCCGCCTACCTCTACACCGGTGACAAGAGCGCCGGCGACGCGCTCGGGAACGGCCTGGCCAACGGCCTGTGGACGGCCATCAACCCGCAGGGCAAGGCGGCGGCCGGCAAGTGAGGGCCCTGAGCGCGGCCCTCGCGCCGCCCGGGGAGGGCCGTTCCGTCCGCACCGCGCTGAAGTGGTCCGCGCTGGTCCTCCTGCTCCTCCTCGGGGTCTTCGAACTCCTCTGGGGGCCGGGAGGACTGGCCGGCACCTCGCAGGCCGCCCAGCGCCCCGCCGGCAACTCGGTGGAGCTGCTGGCCCGGCGGATCGGCTGCACGGCCGAGATCACCGCGGACACGGCCGACCTCCGCCAGGGCCTGTGCACCTCGGGCGGGGAGGAGATCTGGATCGCCACCTTCCCGGAGGTGCGGGCCCAGCAGGCCTGGATCACCGAGGCCGAGGCCTACGGCGGGTCCTATCTGGTGGGCGACGACTGGGTGGTGGTGCTCTCCGACGCCACCGCGGACCAACTCCACGGCCTCCTGGGCGGAAAGGTGGTGAACGGGGCCGACCACAGCGCAACGCACGAGCACACCGGCGGGGGGTAGCCGGGCACGCACAGCAACCAGAGGGCGGGGTCACCGCCGGCAGCGGCCGGGGGTGACCCCGCCCTCTTGCACGCGTGTTGTCGCTGTGCGCTGCACGGGATGTGTCGGAGCGTCACCCAAATTGCTGACACTCTGTCACACAAGGAGCCGGCCGGGGGCGCTCAACCATGCAAATGCTGTATGAACTTTCCGCACTTTTCGCGGCCGTTCCACTTGACGCGGTCGCGCCAGAGTGTCGTCCGGCGCGCCCACCAGCGGTGGGAGCGCGTCCGGCGGCACCGAGACGCAGCCGTGACGCGATGCACGCGATTCCCCCACATTCGGATCCGGAATCGTCCGGCGCGCTGCCGTTTTGAAGACTGTTGCACTGAAACCCGTGGGACTGGTGTGCTGTGGCCCTTCCGCCACACCGTCCCGACGGTCCCAGCAGTGAAACGCCGTCGATGCCTTTCGTCCAGGCAGTTCCCCGTCCCGGCCCGTGCGGCCGACACGCCGGCCAGGCCCCGCGAACTCCCCCCGTGAGAAGGCCAGAGCTGAGGAGGAACAGGGTGACCCCTCGTACCAGTAGTACCCCCGAGTCCGGTTTGAGCGCGCTGAGCGACGCCGAACTCGCGGAGGCGATCGCCGCCCCGACCCCGATCGGAACCTCCCGCATCCGGGAGGTGATGGCCGAGGTGTTCACGCGGCACCACGGCGCGGTGCTCGCCTACGCCCGCCGCTACTGCCGCGACCTGCAGACCGCGCAGGACCTCGCCGCCGAGGCCTACGCCAGCACCTACCACTCCGTCGCCCGCGGCCGAGGGCCGCGGCACGCCTGGCGCCCGTACCTGAAGGCGTGCGTCCGCCGGACGGCGATGGAGTGGAGCGCCCAGACCACGGACCGCGTCCTGCTGCCGGAGGACTTCCACAGCTGGGCCGACCACCTGGCCGACGAGACGGCCACCGAGGGTGCGCAGCTCGCCGCCGAGGAGGCGGAGCTGATCGCGCGGGCCTTCCGCGCCCTGCCCGAGCGCTGGCAGGTGCTGCTCTGGTTCTTCGTGGTCGAGGGCGAGTCCGCCGCCACCGTCGGCAAGCGGATGAGCATGACGCCGAGCGGGGTGCGCTCCCTCGCCGCCCGCGCCCGGTCCGGGCTGCGCGAGGCGTACCTGCGGGCGCACGTGGACGAGGGCACCGGCCTGGAGTGCCGCTACTTCACCTCGCTGCTGGCCGGCGCCGTGCGCCGCCCGGGCCGGCGGCGCGGACGGGAGCTGGCGCGGCACCTCGACGAGTGCCTGAGCTGCGGCCGGGTGGCCGAGGAGTTCCGCCAGGCCAACCGCCGCATCGTCACCTCGTCCCTGATACCCATCGGGCCCGAGGCCGTGGCGCCCTGCTGACCCCTGCTGACCTCGGCGGGTTGCCCGGCCGCCCTGGCCGCCACGGTCGCCACCGGTGCCGGCCCG
>NZ_JBEYFP010000742.1:0-2852 GCF_040634455.1 Kitasatospora sp. NPDC007106 | reverse complement strand
GGGGGGCGGCCGGGGGGGCGGGCGGGGGGGGGGGGGGGCGGGGGCGGGGGGGGCGCGGGGCCCCCCCCCCCCCGCACCTGTCACCGGCACCGCCACCACGCGGGGAACGCGCTGCGGGCGGCGGCCGTTGGACCGCCGGAGAGGGGTGTGGGTGAGGACACGTCAGAAGGACCGCGACGTCCCGGGGCCGCAGACGCCGTGGGACGAGATCGTGCCCGGCCTGTGGATGGGCGGGCACTACTGGACGGACACTGCGGGCGAATTGCAACTCGCCGTCGCCGGAGACGAGTTCGACCTGGTGGTGAGCCTGTACGCCGCGCCGGGCCACGGGCCGGCACCCGGCGTCGAGCACCTGGTGGCCGAGATCCCCGACGCCCCGCTGACCGCCGGTCAGCTCGCGGACGTCCAGCAGCTCGCCCGGGCCACCGCGTCGGCCGTCCGCGACGGCCGCACCGTCCTCGTCCGGTGCCACTCGGGCTACAACCGCTCCGGCCTCGTGGTCGCGCAGGCCCTCGTCGAGCTCGGGACGGAGCCCGCGGCGGCCGTCGAACTCGTCCGGCGGCAGCGCTCCCCGTGGGCCCTGCACAACCGCGTCTTCGAGGACTACCTCGCCGTGGGCCTGGACGTCGCCGCGCTGCTCACCGGCCTGGACACGCCGGCCTGACCGGCCTGACCGGCCCGGTCGGCCCGGCCGACGTGCTCCCGGCTCAGGCCGGGGCGTGCAGGGCCAGCGTCCAGGTGTGCACGGTGTGCCGCCGGTGGTCGGCGGGGTCGCGTTCGGCGACGATCGCGGTGAGGCGCTCGCCCTCGCGGCGCAGGGCGCTGATGTACCGGTGCCGGTCGTCCGCGGGGACGGCCGTCAGCTCGGCCAGCACCGTGTGCTCCAGCCCGCGGCCGACGGCCCGCACCACCCCGTCGTCGATCACCAGCACGGTGCCGTCCTCCAACACCACCGGCCGCGGCACCGTCGGGTCGGTGAGCGCAGGGCCCGCCTCCACGACCCCGCCCGGGAGCAGCCGGACGACCCGGCTGCGGGTCGGGATGCGGCGGTCCTGCTCCACCACCCGGATCCCGCTTCCGGTGACGAAGTGCCCGTAGCTGCGCCAGGCGTCGACCTCGGTGCCGTCCCGGTCGTACTCCCAGGTGTCGAAGTGGCCGTAGCCCTCCAGGCCCAGGAAGAACCGGCCGCCGCGCAGCACCGCCCCGCGCTCGCCGCGGAGTTCGGCCACCGGCCGGCCGTCCGCCAGGTCGAGCAGCAGGGCCGGGCCGAGCATGCCCCACACGGTGTAGGCGAGCGAGTCCGTGGTGACGAGCACCCGCCCCTGCGAGACGTACGCCGCGTTGGGGCGGGCCTCGCACCGGTGCACCCAGCGGGTCCGGCCGGTGTCGTCGCTGCAGCGCACCTCGCCCTGCGTACCGTGGATGCTCAGCCCGTCCCGCCGGGCCAGCGGCCCGTCCACGCGCGGCCCCGGGTCGTACGGCGGCCGGCCGACCGCCGCGACGTGGTCGAGGACGGTGGCGCGCCAAGCTGCGGACTGTGCCTGCCCGCCGGCGCCGTTCTGCTCGGGTGTCGGCATGGCGGTGATGATAGGGCCTGTCCGGTCGAGGGGGCGGACCGTCGTCCGCCGTCGCGCTCAGGGCGCGGTGGGCGGGTGGCCGTGGTGCGCCGCGAGGCGGGACAGGGTCTCGCCGAGCGGTGCCGCCACCCGGACGGCCGCGAACTCGTCGCCCCGGGTGGGGCCCTGGTTGACGATGGCGACCGGCTTGCCGGTGCGGGCCGCGTGGCGGACGAACCGCAGCCCGGACAGGACGGTCAGCGAGGAGCCGAGGACGAGCAGCGCCCGCGCCGCGTCGACCAGGTCGTAGCACTGCTGGACGCGCGGCTTGGGGACGCCCTCGCCGAAGAAGACCACGTCCGGCTTGAGCACGCCGCCGCAGGCCGCGCACGGGGCGACGCGGAAGGCGTGCACCAGCTCGTCGGGCAGCTCGACGTCGCCGTCCGGGTTGATCCGCGAGCCGGTGTCCCGGAAGCCGGTGTTCAGCTCGGTCAGGCGGCGGTCCAGCTCCCGGCGGGTGCTCGTCCGGCGGCAGTCCAGGCAGACCACGCGGTCGAGGGCGCCGTGCAGTTCGACGGCGTCGACCGTGCCCGCCGCCCGGTGCAGCCCGTCCACGTTCTGCGTGATCACGCCCGTGACGTGGCCCGAGCGGCGCAGCTCCTCGACCGCGCGGTGGCCCGCATTGGGCAGCGCACCGGCGATGGTCCGCCAGCCGACGTGGCTGCGCGCCCAGTACCGTCGCCGGCCGTCCTCGCTCGCGGTGAACTCCTGGTACGTCATGGGCGTGCGCGGCCGGGCCCGCCCGGTCTCCCCGCGGTAGTCGGGGATGCCCGACTCGGTGGACAGCCCGGCGCCGCTGAGCACGGCCACCCCGCCGCCGGCGAGCAGCCGCCCGACCTCGCGCAGGCCGTCGGCCGTCGCCGGCCCACCGGCCGGCTGCGGCCCGTCCGCGGGCGGCTCGGACCCGCCGGCCGCCGTGTCCCCGGTCATCGGTCGGATGCGCATGCCCCCGAGGATAGATCGCCCGCCCGCGGACCGCGGCTGACCGGCCCGGGAGGGCCGCGGGCGGCGCGCCGGTGCGACGCTGGGGAGGTCGAGCTCCGGGTGGCCCGTGCCCTTCAGGAAGCGGACCCGGTCGACGCCCTGGTGGAGGTGGACGGTCAGACCGGCGAGGCGCTCCGGCCGGGCCTGCGCGGGCGTGCCGAGCCAGGAGCCGGTCGGTGGGTGGGAGACGTCGCCGCGGGCCGCGCCGTCGACCGTGACGTGGTGGGTGGCGGTGCCCGCGGTGCCGGCCCG
>NZ_JBEYFP010000741.1:0-2852 GCF_040634455.1 Kitasatospora sp. NPDC007106 | reverse complement strand
GGGCGCACTCCCGCCGGTCCCGACCCGCTGCCCTGCGACCCGCTGCCCCGCGAACCCCGTCGGGCGGCCGCGGCGGTCCGTCCCGCTCAGCCGTCCGCGGCCTCCCCGGTCGACCACTTCAGCTCGATCTCCACCTCGATCTCGCCCTCGCCCGACTCCACCTCCAACTCGGTGCGGAGCTCGTCGGGGACGCGCAGCGTGAGCACTCCCGGGCCGAGCTCCAGCTCGGCCGAACCGCCGTGGCGCAGCGCGGCCGCCAGCGCCTCCAGCTGCGCCGCCGCCTCGATCCGCGACAGCGAGCGCTTCTGCTCGAACTTCAGGTCCTTCACGGCTGCCTCCGATCGGCCGGCTGCGGTTCGGCGGACGCCCCGGCGAGCCCCTCACCGGCGCGGTCGGCGGAGCCGTTGGCGGAGGGTGCCCCGCCGGGGCCCGCGGAGGGCTGCGCCGAGATCGGGACGCCGTTGCTGCGCAGCACGTCGCGGACGTCCAGGATGAGCGGGAACACCTCGTGGTTGTGGTCCGCGCCCTGCTCGTCCCAGGCCCGCTGCTCGGCCTCCACCGCCATCCGGTCCTGCGCGAAGACCCGCTCGGTGAACCGCCGGATGAACGGCCACGCCACGTGCAGCGCCCCGGGGACGGGCGGCTTGGCGATCATCAGCAGGCCGTAGGCGTGGTTGGTGCGCTGCTCGGCGTCCTCCGGCACGTACGCCGCCCAGAGCGAGAACGCCGGGAGTTCGGCGTCCTCCGGCACGTCGTGCAGGGTCTGGTACGGGTACTCGGTGCGGATGGTGATGACGTCCGGCCGGTCCTTGCCGCCGAAGCCCTCGGCGGACAGCAGGCCCGCGCCGCGGTCCTTGCGGCCGCCGGCCGGCACGAAGAGGTAGCGCGCCTCCACGGACCGCGGCCCGCTCTCGTACCCGAGCAGCTCGGGCCTGATCCGGCCCAGCACGCCGCGGTGCAGGAACTGGTGGTTCATGTCGAGCAGGTTCTCGTGCATGAACGAGTAGTGGCACTTCACCGTGCGGGAGAACGTCATGGTGCGGTGCGTGGGCGAGCCGAACTCCGGCAGCACCGGGAACGGCGCGGACTCGGCCTTCTCCGGATCGCCGGGGAAGACGAACACCAGCCCGAAGGCCTCCCGCACCGGGAAGGACCGCACCCCGCGCGGCGGCCGCTCGCAGCCCTTCGGCAGGTACGGGATCTGCGAGATGCGGCCGTTCCCGCGGTAGGCCCAGGCGTGGTAGCAGCAGCGCAGGATCTCGTCCTCCACCACGCCCATGCTGAGCGGCACCTGGCGGTGCGCGCAGCGGTCCTCCAGGGCGTAGACCCTGCCGCTGCGGCCGCGGTAGAGCGCGATCCGCTCGCCCGCGAAGACGGCGGCGAAGGTGCGCTGCCGCCGGACCTTCCGCGACACGGCCACCGGGTACCAGAAGTCCGGGTTGATGCCGATCCGCCGGAGGTCCGCGGCCGACTCGCCGCGGCGGCCGTCCGGCCGGGCCGGGGTCGCTCCGGCGGAGGGTTGCCCGTCGGCTCCGGGTCGGGCCTCGGTCATGTCCTGCTCCCTTGCGCTCGGGCCTGCAGGGCGCCCCGCGGACGCGGAGGTCGGGGACGCACACCCGCGAACCGGCCGGCGTGCTCGGCGCAGAGCCGCTCCGGCGCTGATCCGCCGGACCCGGGACCGTCCGACGGCCCCGGCGGCACTCCACCTCCCCACGGTCGCCGGAGCACGCCCGGACGGCAACTCCGCGGGTGCGCCCACCGGTTGTCCCGGTGGGGCGGCGACGGCGCTGCGGACCGCCGCGGACCGCGGGTCGTCAGGAGTGCTCGACCGCGCTCTTGATCCGCTCGCCGAAGGCCGGTGCGTCCTTGCGGGCGGCGTGCAGGGCCGGGCCGAGCAGCAGCCGGCCCAGGCCGTGGCCCTCCAGCTCGTTGAAGATCCGCACCCTGGTGCGGCCGTCCGGCAGCGGTTCGAGGTCGTAGCCGCCCTCGGCGGTGATGAGGTTCTTGCTCTGCTCGGCCCAGCGGACCGTGCGGGGTGCCTCCAACCGGGTGATGCGGAACTCGCGGGCCGACTTCATCCCGGCGTCCTTCACCGTGCTGCGGAAGACCGTGCCGACGGCGGTCGGGCCGTCCGGCGACTTGGTGATCCGCTGGACGCGGGGGCTGAACTCGGGGTCGTGCCGGCCGTCCGCCAGATAGGCGAAGACCTGGTCCACCGGCCGGTCGATCTCGACGGTCGCCTCGAACTGTCCGGACATGTCCGCTCCTCGCTGGGCGTGGGGGCGTGGTACGGCCAGGATTCCAGAGGTCCCGGGCCGGTGCCTCCCCGCCGCCCCCGGGCCGGAACGGGTGTGCGCGTGCGGTCGTCCGGGTTGCCGGGCGGCGGGCGGCGCCCGACAATCCGGCAGGTCACGTCCCCCCGGCCTCCGGCCCCGGTTTGAGCGGCAGCGGTCAGCCGATCGCCTGCGCGTAGGCCTGCGCCTGCTCGGGCGTCAGCAGGTGCGACACCCGTACGACGACCACGCCCGAGCGGTACACGTAGTCGGGCCGGGCGCCGCCGGCCCCGGGCTGCTGCCGGCCGGCCAGGTCGTCTGCCCGTGCCCCGGCGTCCTCCGGGGCGGTGAAGACCTCCACGGCGCCGCCGTAGGAGACGGCGTCGCGCCGGCGCCCGGCGGCCTCCTCCCTGGCCAGCGGGCTGTCGGACACCCGGGTGTCGTCGAAGGCGGCCTTCGACGCGTACTGGCCGGGCCGGCCGAGCAGCCCGTCCGGGTCGTCGGCGCCAGCAGCAGGCTCACCGCGTACGCCCAGAACGGCGCCCGCCAGCCGGCCGAGCCGACGGCCCCGCCGATCGC
>NZ_JBEYFP010000740.1:0-2857 GCF_040634455.1 Kitasatospora sp. NPDC007106 | reverse complement strand
GCGAGCCGCGCTCGTTCCGCGCGGTGCAGCGGGTCACCCTGCCGTGGGCCGGCTACGTGCCCTACGCGCCCTACCTCGCCGGACGGGTGCCGCCGGAGGTGTTCAAGGGCCGCGACACCGAGAAGAGCGCCATCATGGGCCGGGAGGGCAGCCTGTTCCTCTACGGCGGACGGCAGTTGGGCAAGTCCTCGCTGCTGCGGCAGGTGGTGGACACCTTCGAGCGGGACAACCGCGAGGACCACGTGGCGGTCTACATCGACCTGCGCACGGCGGACATCGGGCACGCCGAGCCGCCGGAGCGGATCTGGGGCGTGCTCGCGGCCGAGCTGAAGCGGCGCGGCCTGCTCGGGCCGCGGCTGTCCGAGCGGGCGGACGGCGACACCATAGCCGCGCACATCCGGCAGTGGATCGCGGACAAGCCGACCCGTCGCGTCCTGGTCCTGGCGGACGAGGCGGACGCCTTCCTGAACGCCGACGCGCGGCCGGTGTACACCGAGGGCGGGCAGTCCACGTTCCGCACGGTGATGCGGCTGCAGCAGCTCATGCAGGACACCAACCGCGCGTTCAAGGTGGTGTTCGCCGGTCTGCACCAGGTGCAGCGCTTCAACCGGCTCACCAACGTGATCACCGCGCACGGCGGTCCCGGCATCCTGGTCGGTCCGCTGGTGCCGAAGTCGGCCGTCGAGCTGGTGGTCGAGCCGCTGGCCGCCGTCGGCCTGTTCTTCGAGTCCCCCGACCTGGTGTGGCGCATCCTCGCCCTCACCAACTACCAGGCGAACCTGGTGCAGATCTTCTGCGAGGGGCTCGTGGTGGAGATGCAGGAGCGCGCGCTGGCCGCCGACGGCAGCCGCCCTCGCATCACCGAGGCGGACGTCCAGAAGGTGACGGCGTCGCAGGGGATCCAGCACCAGATCAAGGACCGCCTGCGGCTGACCATCAACCTGGAGGACCGCTACCGGGTCCTGACCCTGATCCTCGCCCTGCGCAGCCTGCGCGACGGCTGCGCCCGCGGCTACACCCCGCAGGAGCTGCTGGAGGAGGCCCGCGCGGTGTGGCCGGAGGGTTTCCCGCCGCAGGACGGGGTCAACGAGGTCCGCATCGACCTGGTCGAGATGGAGGGACTCGGCCTGGTGATCCAGCTGCAGGGCGGCCGGGCGTTCGCGATGCGCAGCCCGAACGTCGTCAACATGCTCGGCACGTACGAGGAGCTGGACGCGGAGCTGCAGACGACGGAGTTCAGCCAGCCGTACGACTACAACCCGCGGGTGGCCCGCCGCTCGCTGGGCGTGGACCGGGAGCAGATCGCCCGGACGAGCCCGCTCACCGACGACCAGTGGCACGAGGCGCTGTCGGCGGGGACGGCGGTCGTCGCGGCCTCGCCGGCCATGGGCAGCGACCTGATCGACCGGGCGGCGCGGCTCCACATCGGCGCGAGCCGCAAGGTGCTGACCTACCGGGCCTCGGACGACCTGGTCAAGGCGATCACCGAGCACACCAGGCTGCGCACCCCGCACATGCTGATCGTCGACCTGCGCGGCGAGAGCCTCGCCCGCGTGCAGGAGACGGTGGAGCGGCTCACCGCGTACACCGGCGCGATCGGCCAGGAGCGCCCGGTGGCCGACGCGGACGGCGCGGAGGTGCCCCGGCGCCGCGCGCTGGTCGTGACCGATCCGCTGCCGTCGTCGGCGCTGGCAGGCCGGGGCGCGGCCGTGGTGCGGCCGAAGCGGTGGAACGCGACCAGCGTCCGGGCGTGGCCCGAGTCGCCGTTCCTCTCGGCCGAGGAGCGGCGCAACCTGGTCGAGGCCACCGGCGGCTGGCCCGGGCACGTCGAGCGCGTCATGTCGGCGGTCCGCGGCGGGCGGACCCGTGACGCCGCGCTCACCTCGGTCCGGCTGGACGGGCCGGAGTCCGCGGCCACCCACCTCCGGCGCGCCGGGCTCGACCGGGACCTCACGGCCCGGCTCTGCCAGTGGGCCGAGGTGTTCACCGCCGAGGAGCACCGCAACGGCCTGGCCACCGCCACGCCGCAGGACCTGTCGATCGTCCTGGAGACCGGCATCGACGAGGCCGAGGAGCTGCTGGGGCAGCTGGAGCACCTCGGCGTGCTGGACGAGCGCCCGGGCGGGGTGACCGTCGACCCGGTGACGTTCCGCGCGCTCAAGACGCTGCAGGAGGCCGGGGAAGGCGGTCTCGGGTGATCGACGACGCGGCCGTCCGGCCCACCGCGGCGGACCTCCTGCGGCTGCCGGGGCCGCGTCGGCACCTCGCGCGGGTCGCCGCCGACCTGGCCTCCGGCCTGGGCTGCCTGTGGCTGCTGCCCGGCCACGAGGTGGAGCGCGGCCGGGCCGACCTGTACCTCGACCGGCTGCTCGCCGACCTCGACGACGTGGTCGAGGTGCCGGGCCCCGGCGGCGGCCGGGCGGCGCGGGCCGACGGGCCGGCGGAACGGGCCGACGAGGAGCTCTGGCCGGGCGTCGACGCCTTCGGGGACGTCGGCTTCGACTACGACGACGGCCTCGGGGGCTGGACGGCGCCCGCGGCACCCGCGCCGGCCCCGCCGCTCGGGACGCCGAGCCTCACGGAGCGCCTCGCCGGGCAGCTCGGGCTCGTCGGCGACCCGGTCGAGGAACTCGTCGACGGCGCGGACCTGCGCGCCCCCGTGGTGATCGTCCGCGCCTGGCGGGAGGACGACCCGGTGGCGCTCTCCCGCCTGATGCGCCGTCTGCAGGCCGCCGTGAAGAACGCGGGCCTCCCGCCGGCCCGGCGGCCCCGGCTCTTGCCGCAGGCGTTGGGGCCGACGACGACGGTGAACGACCGGTCGGGGACGGCGACGGTCAGGCCCTCGGCGATGGTGCGC
>NZ_JBEYFP010000739.1:0-2863 GCF_040634455.1 Kitasatospora sp. NPDC007106 | reverse complement strand
CCCCCGGTCACCGCCCCCGGTCACCGGCCGCAAGCACCGGCGGACGCGGCACTTCGACGCTTGCGGGCGAGGCGGCCGTCGGGGCATGGGGCACGCCTGCCCGGTGACGACTCCGGGTTCACGGCCGGGGACCGTTTGACGGTTCA
The DNA here is from genome assembly GCF_040634455.1 of Kitasatospora sp. NPDC007106. Taxonomy (NCBI): domain Bacteria; kingdom Bacillati; phylum Actinomycetota; class Actinomycetes; order Kitasatosporales; family Streptomycetaceae; genus Kitasatospora; species Kitasatospora sp. NPDC007106. The sequence continues at coordinate 2,717 of NZ_JBEYFP010000739.1, read as the reverse complement.
CCAGGTATGGGCGACGGCCTCCGGCCTCGTGGCCGACGGCTCCGATGATCCGGAGGATCAGTCCGATGAGGAGCGGGACAAGGCCGATCGTCCACGGGAAGCCGACGCCGGCGACCGGGCCGATGACGAGGAGGATTGCGACGCCGCGGACGATCATTGCGGCCTCCGGCGTGACGCCTCCTTGGCCGGCCCAGTCCGGCGCTGCACGGCTGCGGAGCGGGGCCGATCCCGGGGCAGGGGCCTTCGGCAACGGGATCGGGAGCGATGTACGGCTGTCCGGCGTGCCTTTGCGGTCAGCGGAAGATCGCGTCGGCGGCCTTCTTGAGCGAGCCGGGCTGTCGGGGCCGGCGGGGTGCCGTGGCGCGGGCCTCAAGCATGCGGGCCCCGATCTCCTGGAGTTCCCTGCGGCCCAGGGCGTCACGGACCTTGGGGAACCAGTCGTCCTCCTCCTCCTGGATGTGGTGGCCGACGGCTTCGACGAGGACGGTGGTCTTCGCGTCGAACCGCTCGTCGTCCGGGTCCATCGCGTCGAGTTCGGCGCACAGCAGGTCGGCGACGTGGTGCTCCTCGAAGGACTCCAGGATGTCCTGTTCGAGTGCGGGAACGAGTTCACGGATCGCGGGGTACATGACTTCGTTCTCGATGAAGGTGTGGACCGTCAGTGCTTCCACGATCCTGCTCACGAGGTCCGACTTGACCTCTTTGGCGTTCTCGTCGGCGGCTTCGAAGGCTCGGAAGAGGCGGCGCACCTCCTTGTGGTCCTCCTTCAGCAGAACAATGGCATCAGTGGACATGGGCTGGTTCCTCCGTAGGGCGAGGCATGGCCTCGCGTCTGCCCGCCGGGCTCGGGCTCACACGTCCGGTGCCCGCCGATCCCGTGCCGTCCGATCCCGTGCCGTCCGCGCCTGACAGGCTGCCGGGGGCGACCGACCTGCTGCACCTGCTGGACCGGCGGGTGAAGGGCGACCGGCCCGTTCACGGCGTTCGTCGAGCCCGGGCATGGAGTACGGCTTCCGGTCCGGCCGTGACCCGCGCCGCGCGTCACGGCCTTCGCCGGATCGGGTCGGTCGGGGATGTGCCGGTGCGGCCCTGCAGCCGCTGCCCGCACGTGGTCGTCCTGTGTGTCTTCGGGTTGCTCCCCGTGCCCGGGAGCGGTGACGAGTGCACCGTCGGGGCGGGCAGTCGGCTTCCGTCCGGCCTGTGCCGCACCTGCGTGCCGAGGTGTCAGTCCGGCGGCGGGAGGAGGGTGCCGAGCGGGCCGAGGTCGAGGTTGAGGTCCTGAAGGGTCAGGCCGTAGCGGGTGCAGAGTTCGGTCATGCGGTCGTGGAGGGCCATGAGGGTGGCGCCGAGGGTTTCTTCCTGAGCGTCGGTGAGGTCACCGGACTCGACGCGGTGGAGTGCCTGGCGTTCGATGAGCTGGCGCAGGAGTTCGACGATGGTGAGGACCAGCTTCATGAGGTCGCGTTCGACGGTGTCCGGACTGGTGCTGATCCTCCGGGCCGGGCCCCGGGGCCCGGGGGCGAGGAGCCGGGGGTCGTCGCGGGGCGTGGCAGGCAGCAGTCGGAAGGCGCGGGTGGCCGCTTCGGCGACTTCGTCGAAGCGGTCGGAGGGACGGGGTGTGTCCGTCATGGCCGTCCGGGTGGTTGCGGGACGCCCGTGGCCCACGGTGCGGGGTGCTGTTCACTGATGGACACGATGAGTGCTCGCAGCGATATCCGGACGAGGTCGATGTCCGCGATGGACAGGACGATGTCGCCGGTGAGGACGACGCCGCTGCCGAGCAGGCGGTCGAGCAGGTCGATGAGGGCGACCTGGCGCTGCGGCAGGGGGGCGTCGGGGGCGGCCGATCGGTCGTTGGCTGCCCTCACGGCGCGGTGTCTTCCTCTTCGTGCGGGGCGGCGAAGGAGTAGGGGGCCCAGGGGCCGGTGACGTCGACCCGGATCCCGGGCAGGCCGTCGGTCGACCGCATCACGTCGGCCCGGAAGGCCTCCGCGCGTTCCACGGGGACGAGGTAGGCGTCGTTGGTGACGTTGGTGCCGGGCCCCGGAGCGAGTTCGCCCTGCTGGACGCGGTGGCGGACGCGGTCGACGGCGTGGAGCCGTGCGGCTGCGTCGATCCGCTCGGCGGCCGTCCGGGCCGCGTCGTGGCTGTCCTGCCGGAGGTCCTGTTCGGCCCGGCGGTGGTGGAGGTAGGCGCGTCCGGGGCCGAGGTCCGCCGGTGGGGGCGGGGGCGGGGTGGCAGGGGCGTCGAGATAGAGCTTGACGCCCCACTCCAGCCGGTCGGCCAGCTGGGTGAGGCGGTCGAGGAAGGTCTCCTGCCGGGCGTCGAGCACGGCACGTACGCGGCCGTCGTCGAGGTGGACGGTGGCCAGCCGCAGCGGCAGGACGGTGGTGTGTGCGGCGATCGCCTCGATCACGCCGTGGTGGCTCCGGGCGACCTCCTCCAGCCACGCGAGTTCCTCCAGGTGGCGCCGGAGTGCGGTCTCGTCGAAGTCCTCGGCCGGCACCGGGCTGACGGCGGCCACCGGGTCACGGCCGCGCGTGGGCTGCACGAGGTGGACACGCGAGGCGGCCACTCCGGTGAGGGCCGCGACGACCTGCGCGAGTCCGTCGGTGTACCGGGCGATGGCGTAGGTGTAGGCGAGGTGCGGCCCGGTCATGGCTCGTCCCCCGTGTCGGGCCGGGTGCGGGGCGGTGTCCGCTTCGTGCGTGCGGGCC
>NZ_JBEYFP010000738.1:0-2864 GCF_040634455.1 Kitasatospora sp. NPDC007106 | reverse complement strand
CGGGCGCCGGTCGCCGACCGGCCGACGACGGCCCCTGCCCACGAGGCCCCGGCGCCGAGCCGCGAGACCTCCGTGCCCGCGCACGATACGCCGGCCCCCGTCCACGAGACCCCGACGCACACGCAGCAGACCGCTGCCCCCGTGCACGAGACGCCCGTCCCGACCCGCGACACCTCCGTGCCTGTGCACGAGACGCCTGTGCACGAGACGTCTGCGCACGTGCCCCCTGCGCACGAGGCACCGGTGCACACGCAGCAGCCGACCGGGCCCGTCCACGAGACGCCTACGCCCGTCCACGAGACGCCCGCCCCCGCGCAGCAGACCCCGTCCCACGTCCAGCCGGGCACCGGCCCCGTCCACACCACGGCACCGCCCGTCCACGAGACCCCCGCCCCCGTCCACGAGGGTGCCGCGGAGCGTCCGGCGGCGGCCGTGCCGCACTCGGCAGCGCCGTCCGCGGCCCCGGCGCAGAGCCATGCCTCCGGGGGCGGCGGCGAGCACCGTGCCCCGGCCTCCGAGTCGGAAGCCCCGGCACCGGCGTCCAGCCGGCTGGACGGCACCGGCCCGCTCGGCGGTGCCGCACACCTGGCCGCGCCCGGCGGCGACACGCACCTCAACGGCGGTACCCGGATCTCGGGCGGTCAGGCCCAGGGCAGGCCCGCGCCGGAGACCGTGCCGGGGAACGTCGTTCCCGACAACGCGGCGTCCACCGTTCAGCAGCCGGCGGGCACGCCGCCCATGTCGGGCGGGTTCATGCCCGGTCCGGTGTCGGGTGGCGGCTCCGCCCACACGGCGGGCGGCGGCGCCCGTACGCCCTCGCCCCACGCCACGACCGGTCCGGTGTCCCAGCGCCCGGTGGAGCCGACCCCGCAGCCCGGAGGCGGCACCGTCCGGCCGGGCGCGGGCCGAACGTCCGACACCCACGTGCCGCCCCCGCCCCCGCCGCCGCAGCACCAGGCTGGCGGGACTCCGCGGACCCTCGGCGACCCGAACGGGTCCTCGTCGTCCGCGCCCCGCACCGGTCGGACCGGCGACGAGCACCTCCCGCCGCCCCCGCCGCCGTCGGGGAACTCCCGGATCCGTCCGATCGACGAGGCGCCGACCCCGGACGAGCTGGCGCAGCTGCACCAGCACCCGGCCGGCCCGTCGCTGATCCACCCGCCCAAGGCGGATCCGGCGGCGCTGGCCCGGTACAAGAGCGACAACAAGTTCAACTTCAGGCTGACCGGCGAATTGCAGACGGCGGCGAACACCCTGCCGCACAACTCGTGGGGACGGCACGACTCGGGCGTCCAGACGCCGAGTGGCCGGCCGGACGTCAAGGTCAGCCCGTACTCGCAGTCGTTCAAGACGCACCTCGACCCGCTGACCCTCAAGGCCCTGCACTCGGATGCCGCCGGCGCGATCACCACGCCGCTGCGCAACGAGCTCGGTCCGCACGCCGTGGTGTACCAGGGCAACCAGGTGCTGGAGGCGGCGGGCAACCTGGACTTCCGTACGCAGGAGCACTTCCAGCAGCAGGAGATCCGCCGGAACGTGCTGGAGCGCCTGGCGCGCCAGGACTCGCAGCAGACCTGGCACCCGGTCGGCGAGCAGCGGGTGAACGACCACCTGGACGGCTCGACGTCCGCGATGGACGGTGTGAACCGGCTGCTGGGCGGGCACGACGGCCACCCCGGCTTCGACGGGATCGTGCTGGGCGAGGCGCACAACCAGTCGCCGAGCTGGCGCTTCCTCAACGAGAACATGCACGCCCTGAAGGCCGGCGGCGTCGACCGGATCTACGTCGAGTCGCTCCGTGACGACGCCTTCCAGCAGCACCTGAGCGACTTCCAGCGCCCCGGCGGCACCATGTCGCCGAACCTGGAGAAGATGCTCCGCACGTACGACCGCAACCTGAACTCCCCGCCCGGCCACGGCCTGTACGACACCGTGGTGCGCGCGAAGGAGGAGGGCGTGACGATCCACGCGGTGGACGGCTACCCGGCGCGGCGGCCGCACGACCTCGGACGGCAGGCGCTGGAGGAGCGCGCGCGGCTGCTCAACTCCTACATGAACCACGCCATCACGGAAGGCGGCGGGACCGGCAAGTACGTGCTGGTCACCGGCAAGGCGCACGTCCACGAGCACGCGAACAGCAACGGCCACCGGATCCCCGGTGTGGCCGAGATGCTGGGCGCCCCGTCGGTGCGGCTGACCGACGGCGGCCGGCCGAACCCGAACGGGGCACCGCACGACGCGACCGCCACCACCGCCGCCGGGGACATGCGCCTCGGTTACCTCGCCCGGGAGTCGACCGGGCAGGACCCGGCGAACACGGCCCAGCAGCACGGCAACGGTGCCCCGCCCGCGCCGCCGGCCCCGCCGGTGTCGCACCAGGGCGGGGGCGGCTCCTCGCAGTCGACCCACGGCCTCGGTACCGACAACACGCCCGCGCCGCCGGCCCCGCCGGTGTCGCACCAGGGCGGGGGCGGCTCGTCCCCGTCGACCCGGAGCCTCGGCGGCGACGGCACCCCGCCGGCCCCGCCCGCCCCGCCGACCCAGCAGCACACGGCCGGATCCTCGCAGTCCGGCCACCAGAGCCCGCCCGCGACGACGCCGAACACGGCGCCGGCCTCCGGCCACAACGCCGCGGCGACCGGTGGCCACAACGCGCCGTCGACGACCGGCCACACCAACCCGCCCGCAACCGGCCCGCACAACGCACCGTCGACCAGCGCCCACGACCAGTTCCTCGACCGGCAGAAGCAGGCGCGCGACGCCGAACTGCAGGCACTGTCCGGCAAGTCCCCGGTGCGCGACGCGGTGGACCAGCTGGGCCGCGAGCAGCGGGCGGTGGCGACGCCGCCTCCCGGCGCCGACCG
>NZ_JBEYFP010000737.1:0-2870 GCF_040634455.1 Kitasatospora sp. NPDC007106 | reverse complement strand
GCCGCCGGTGCGGAACTGCTGGACTGGCCGGCCGGCCGGGCGCCGGGCCCCGCCACCGCGGGGGAGGTGCGGCGGCTGCGCCGGATCGTGCGCACCGCCGAACCGGACGTGCTCCACCTGCACAGCGCCAAGGCCGGGCTGGCCGGCCGGCTGGCGGTGCGCGGGTCCGTCCCCACCGTCTTCCAGCCGCACGCCTGGTCCTTCGCGGCCGTCGAGGGCGCGGTGGCCCGGGCCACCCTGCGCTGGGAGCGGTACGCCGCCCGCTGGGCGCACGCGCTGGTGTGCGTCAGCGAGCAGGAGCGGGCCGACGGTGCCGCGGCGGGGATCGCGGCCGCCTGGCGGGTGGTGCCGAACGGGGTCGACCTGGAGCACCACGTGCCCGCCGGCGCCGCCGACCGGCGGGCCGCCCGCGCCGGGCTCGGACTGGCCGGCGCCGGCCTGGACCCGGAAGCCCCGCTCGCCGTCTGCCTGGGCCGGCTCTGCCGGCAGAAGGGCCAGGACGTGCTGCTGGACGCCTGGCCGCGGGTGGCCGAGGCCGTGCCCGGCGCCGGGCTGGCGCTGGTCGGCGGGGGTCCGGACGAAGCGGTGCTGGCCGAGCGGGTCCGGGCGCTGCCCGGGCCGCGCCGGGTGCTGATGGCGGGCGGGGTGGGCGATCCGCGGCCCTGGCTGGCCGCCGCGGACCTGGTGGTGCTGCCGTCCCGCTGGGAGGGCATGGCGCTGGCCCCGCTGGAGGCGATGGCGGCCGCCCGCCCGGTGCTGCTCACGGACGTGCCCGGGGCGCGCGAGTGCCTGCCGCCCGGGGGTGCCGTGCCGCCGGTGTCGCCCGGGGACGTTGCCGCGCTGGCCGAACGCCTGGTCGAGGAGCTGGCCGATCCGGACGCCTGTGCGCGCCGCGGAGGGCTGGCGAGGGCGCACGTGGCGGACCGGCACGACGTCCGCCGCACGGTCGAGCAGGTGGAGGCGGTGTACCGCGGGGTGCTGCCCGCGCGTCCGTCCGGTCGCCCCGATTCCCGTGTCCCCCAGGGATTCTGATCGTTTATCCGACCGTGGGAGCCCCCGCGGGCTGCTGCCCAGTCCGCAGCCGCCGCCGGGTCGGGGGCGCCGCGTACGAGTCGTCCGACAGTCCGACCAATGAGCAGGTGGCATGACACGGCACGTCAACTCGCCGCAGTGACAACGGCGATCGCTATTGTCTGATTTTGCCTGATTCGCACCTGTTCGGAGGGTCCACTTCGTCGTGCCCCGGCACCGGGCACGGTTCGGGCCGGTCGGCCGCCCCCGCGACCGCGGGTACACCACAGGGGAGTTCGCGCACCGATGACCATTGACCACGAGAGCGTGCCGCGGCCGGGGGGCCCGCTGTCGGCCCGGCGGCTGCTCGGCACCGAGCTGCTGGAGCGGCCCGCCGCAGGTCCCCGGGCGCGTCCGGCACCGCAGGTCGGCCGCCACCGCCGGCCGCTGCGCTCTCGGGTCGCCCTCCCGGCCGGACTCCTCGGCTGCGACGTCCTCGCCCTCGCCGCCGCCGCGGCCCTGACCGCCCCCGGCCCGCCGCCGCTGGCCGCCGCGCTGCTCGGTCTGCTCCTGCCGCTCAACCTGGCCGACGGCCTCTACCGCAGCAGGCTCACCGTCTCCGCGCTCGACGACCTCCCCGCCCTCGCCGGACGCGCCGCCGTCTCCACCGCCTTCGCGGTCACCCTCGCCGCCTGCCTCGGCCGGTTCGTGCCCGGCCCGGCGGCGCTGTTCAGGTTCGCCGGACTGCTCACCGCCTTCACCCTGCTCGCCTGCCTGGGCCGGGCCGCCGCCTACGCCCTGCTGCGCCGCGCCCGCCGCCGGCGCCCCAGCCCGACCCTGGTGCTCGGCGCCGGCCAGCTCGGCCAGCGGATCGCCGCCGTCCTGCTCGAACACCGCGAGTACGGTCTGCGGCCGGTCGGCTACCTGGACTCCCAGCCCGTCCTGCTCGCCCCGGACGCCCCGCTGCGGCTCCTCGGCGGCCACGACGCCCTGGAGAGCCAGATCCGCCGCAAGCGCATCCACCACGTGATCGCCACCGAGGGCGCCGCCGACGACGCCGCCACAGCCGCCGCGCTGCGCACCGCCGCCCGGCTCGGCTGCCGGGTCTGGGTGGTGCCCCAGCTGCGCGAGTACGCGGCCCTCGGCCGGCGCGGCACCGACCAGCTGTGGGGCTTCCCCTGCCTGCCGCTGGAGCGCCCGGCCGTCCGCCGCCCCGGCTGGGTCGCCAAGCGCGCCCTGGACGTCGCGGCCGCCGGGTTCGGCCTGCTGCTGCTCTCGCCGGTGCTGGCCGCCTGCGCGCTCGCCGTCCGCTGCGACACCGGCCCCGGGGTGCTCTTCCGCCAGCAGCGCACCGGCCTCGACGGCCAGGCCTTCACCCTGCTGAAGTTCCGCACCCTGCGCCCCAGCAACGAGCACGAGTCGGCCACCCGCTGGAACATCTCGCAGGACCACCGGATGGGCGCCGTCGGCCGGCTGCTGCGCCGCACCTCGCTGGACGAGCTGCCGCAGCTGTGGAACGTCGTCCGCGGCGACATGAGCCTGGTCGGCCCCCGCCCCGAACGCCCCTACTTCGTGATGCGCTTCGGCCAGGCCTACCCCGAGTACCAGGACCGGCACCGCGTCCCGGCCGGCCTCACCGGCCTCTCCCAGGTCAACGGCCTGCGCGGGGACACCTCCATCGAGGACCGGGCCCGCTTCGACAACCGCTACATCGAGAGCTGGAGCCTCTGGCAGGACGCCAAGATCCTGCTCCGCACCGCCGTCCTGATGCTCCACCCGGACGGGAGCTGACGTGACGTCGGGAACGCTGCCGGCCCGCACCGCGCCGCTGCCGCAGTGGTGGCGGCGGCTGCCCGCCG
>NZ_JBEYFP010000736.1:0-2874 GCF_040634455.1 Kitasatospora sp. NPDC007106 | reverse complement strand
CGGCGTCCACGGCGGCCCGCTCGGCCGCGGCGAACCAGCGCGGCAGGTGGCGGACGGCGTCCGCGCCGGCCACGGCCGGCTCCACGTCCACCCCGCAGCCGCGGCCGGAGGTCACCAGGCAGGCGACCATCCCGTCGGTGTGCGAGAGGTTGAACCGCAGGCCGTCCGCGGACGGTTCGGGCTCCGGACGGCCGTCCGGGGCGGTCCGCACCCGCCAGCCGCCGAGCGGCCGGCCGGAGCGGGCGCTCAGCGCGTACCGGGCGAGCACCCGGCCGCCGAGGAAGCGCCGCCGGGCGCCCTCGCCGCGCAGCCGGGCCAGCCGCGTCCGCTCCTCGGGGCCGAGCAGGCCGGGCCCGCCGTGTCGGGCGGCGAAGGCGTCGGCGGCGGCCTCCGGGAGCAGCCAGAGGTGGCCGTCACGTGCGGGCATCGCGCCTCCGGCTGCGCTGCTGCCGGGGCTCCCGGTGCTCCCTGGGCTCCGGGACGGTGCCGAGGACGCCCATGCCGACCAGCTGCTTCAGCCACTCGGACATCTCCCAGCGCAGCCGTTCCCGGCAGGGCGGGCAGACCTTGAGGTCGGGGTCGAGGCGGTCGGGCCGGCCGGTTCGCCGGCAGGACGGGCAGAGGGCACGGGCGCCCGGGTGCGGTGGCATGCGGCACTCCTTCCGCTGCGGTGCGGGCAGGTCGGGGGTCACCGCGCGCCGGGGCGGGGCCCGGTGCGCGCGGCCAGCCGGAACTGCCAGTGCGAGAACAGCCGGTCGCCCCGGTGCAGCCGTCGCAGCACGGCCATCACCTCGTCCACGTCGGCGGCCGTGGTGACGGCCTCGTGCGGGTACCACTGCCGGCGCAGCCGTTCCAGTTGGAGCAGCAGCAGGGCGCCGCTGGGCAGCGGGTCCTCCATCGCGGCGGCGGAGTGGACGTGGGTGTGCACGCAGGCGGCGACGGCGTGCAGCAGGCAGTACTCCTTGGCGAGGTCGAAGAGTTCGGCGGACTGCCCGTACTCGCGGCCGAGTCCGGTCTTGAGCGTGCGGCTGCGCGCGTGCAGGGCCGAGGCGCGGCCGAGGAGTTCGGCGGCGGTGTCGGCGGCGCGCCGCAGCCGGTCACCCTCCTCGCTCCGGACGCCGGCGGCGAGGCGGCGCAGGGCGGCGAGCGAGGCGGGCGCGGCGAGCAGGGCGTCGTCCCGGCCGCGGCTGAACAGCTCCTGGTCCCAGGGGCGGTAGAGCGGCAGCGGCCGGTCCATGCCGTACAGGTCGGCCACCCGCTCCTCGGCGGCGTCGGCGGCACCCGTGGGCGGCTCGACGGCGGCGGCGAGCAGTCCGTCCGACTGCAGGGCGAGGTTCTTCAGGTTGACCACGGTGTTGCCGTCGGCGAAGTTGGCCACCAGCAGGTCGCGGAGCATCTTCTGGTGGATGCCGTGGTGCGGGTCGTCGCGGAGGTAGAAGCGGGCGCCCAGCACCACGTTGAGCTGGGACATGGTGCGTTCCAGCATGGTCGGCACCAGGTACTTGGCGACCGAGGACCAGACGCTGGCCTGCTCGGGGACGAGCTGGAGGCTGCGGACGGCGCCGAGGCTGACCGCGTCGGCGACCATCAGGTCGGCGAAGCACTCGGTCAACTGCCTCCGGGAGTAGGGGATGTCGCTGACGGTTCGGCCGAAGATGACCCGGTGCTCGGTGAAGTCGAGGGTGCCGCGCAGTGCGGTGTCCACCGCGGAGAGCGCGATGGAGCCGATCAGGGTGCGGGCGACCTGGGAGGTCTGCAGGGCGATCTCCAGGCCGGCGCCCTCCGCGCCGATTCGGGCGGAGTCGGGGACGAACACCCCGTCCACCCGGATGCCGCTCATGTCGATGGCGCGCAGGCCGTGCAGCCGCTCGTTGGGCAGCTCCTCGACGGAGCCGGCCGGGGTGCGGCGCTTCTCCAGCAGCAGGATCGAGTAGCCGGCGGGGCCGCCGGACTCCTTGGTGCGGGCGAAGACGGTGAGGCCGTCGGCGACGCGGGCGTTGCCGATCAGCCACTTCTCGCCGGTGAGCAGGTAGCCGCCGTCGACCTTGTCGGCCCGCAGTTCGTTGCCGAGCACGTCGCTGCCGTGATTGCGCTCGGACAGGCCCCAGGCGTAGCGGCTGCCCTGCTTCATGGCGTCGACCAGGTACTGCTTCTGCTCGGCGGTGCCGGCGATCCAGGCGGGCAGGAAGGCCAGGCTGGTGATGATCAGGGCGGTGGCGGTGGTCGGGTCGCGGCGGGCGACGAGGCGCAGCAGGTTGAAGCCGGTCTCCACGTCGCCGGCCCGGCCGCCCTGGGCGGCGGGGATGTTGTACTCGTGCACCCCCCAGCGCTGCAGCAGGTTGACGAAGGGGTAGGGGTACTCCTCGCGTTCGTCGTGGTCGAGGATCCGCTCGAACGGCATCCGGCTCGCCGGGTCGTGCGGGTCGCCCAGGTGGGCCTCCAGCTCGGCGGCGAGCTTGTCGAGTTCTGGCTTCGGCACCGGTCTCCTCCGGGTCGCGTGGATCGGTCGCGTGGGTGCAGGGGTGTCGGTCAGGCCAGCGGGACGGGGACGGCGGAGAACAGCCGCCCGCCGTCGTGCAGCGCGAGCACGGTGTCGAGGGCGGGTGCGAGCAGGTCGGCCCCGCGGCGCGGGTCGGTGCCGTCGGCGCGGGCGAGCAGGTAGCCGAGGCAGGCGCCGAGCCAGCCGGCCGAGCCGGGCGGCCGGCCGTGCAGCGGCAGGTGGCGGCTCGCCCACCACAGCTGGAGGCAGCAGGCGGCGGCGTGCAGCCAGGCGAACCGTTCGGCGAGGTCGACCAGGGCGAGGCCGGGGCCGGCCTGCTCGACCTCCTTGGGCAGGTCCTGCAGGGCGTCCCGGAGGCGTTCGGCGAGGGCGGC
>NZ_JBEYFP010000735.1:0-2876 GCF_040634455.1 Kitasatospora sp. NPDC007106 | reverse complement strand
TGCCGCGTTCGGCGCAGGGTGGGCGGGCGGTGGCCGGGGGCGCGGGAGACTGGCGGTGGTCGAGCGAGTCGGAGGGCAGAGCCGTGAGCGGTGCCGCGCAGTTCCACGCCTGGGACGTACGGGAGTCGGGGCCGGCCGACGCGCCGCACCGGGTGCTGCTGCTGCCGGGCGGGCTGTGCAGCACGGCCTTCTACGACGACCTGATGGCCGCTGAGCCGCTCGCCGGGGCGCCGATCCGGCTGGTGGCGGCGACCGTCCCGGGCCATGCCGGGACGGTCGCGCCGCGGGACGTGTCGATGGAGAACTACGCGGCGATCACCGCGGCCTTCGCCGCCGAGCACGGCTGCACGGCCGTGGTGGGCCACAGCCTCGGCGCCAACATCGCGTTGGAGATGGTCGGCGGCGGGCACTTTGCCGGGCCGGTGGTGCTGCTCTCGCCGACCTTCTCGCGGCCGGACGAGTCCAAGGCACTGGCGGTCGCGACGAGGCTCGGCCGGGTGCCCGGGCTCGGTGCGGCGGCCTGGCCGGTGATGCTGTGGCTGGCGCCGAAGGCCCTGGCGGACAGCATTCCGGAGGCCCGGCGGGCGCCGCTGCTGGCCGACCTGAAGCGGAACTCGGCGGCCTTCTGCCGCCGGGCGATGATCGAGTACTTCGCCTACCTCGACCGGCACGGCTCCCTCGTCCCGCGGCTGTGCGGGGCGGGCGTCCGGGCCCGGGTGGTGCGCGGCGACCGGGACGAGGTCGGGCTGACCGACGAGGAGCGCGCCGCGCTGGAGGCCTGCCCGTCGGTCACCCTGGAGACCGTCGCGGACAGCGGCCACTTGGTGATGGTGGAACAGCCCGCGGCGGTCGCCCGGCTGATCGCCGACGCCGTCCTCGGCCCGGACCGCTGAGGGCCGCCGTCACACGGTGAGCACGACCTTGCCCCGGGCGTGCCCGGTGTGGACGTGCCGCACCGCGTCCGCCGCCTGCTCCAGCGGGTAGCCGCGGTCGAGGACGGACACCAGCCGGCCCTGCTCGGCGGCCTCGGCGAGGTGGCGCAGGTCCGCCGTCCGGGTCTGCGCGACCAGCGTGCGCAGCCGCTGCCCGACGAAGGGCGAGAGCGCCATGGCCCGCAGCTGCCGGTCGAGGCCCTGCAGCCACCCGCCGGCGCCCTCGCCGCCCACGATGACCAGCGTGCCGCGCGGGGTGAGGACCTGCCGCAGCAGCGCGAGCGGCCGGTTGCCCGCGGTGTCGACGACGAGGTCGTAGCGGTGCCCGCCCTCGGTGATCTCCTCGCGGGTGTAGTCGAGGACCCGGTCGGCGCCGAGCGAGCGGACGAGTTCGGTCTTCCCGGTGCTGCACACCCCGGTGACCTCCGCACCGAGGAGCTTGGCGACCTGCACGGCGAACGAGCCGACGCCGCCGGCCGCGCCGATCACCAGGACGTGCTGCCCCGCCCGGAGGCCGCCGGTGTCGCGCAGGGCCTGCAGCGCGGTGCAGCCGGAGATCGGCAGGGCCGCGGCCTGTTCGAAGGTCAGCCCGGCGGGCTTGGGGGCGAGCCGTCCGGGTCTGGCGAGGGCGTACTCGGCGAAGGATCCCTCGCAGACGCCGAACACCTCGTCACCGGGGCGGAAGGCGGTGACGTTCGGGCCGACCTCCTCGACCACCCCGGCGGCGTCCATGCCGCGGACGGGATTGCGCGGGGTGCGCAGCCCCGACGCGAGCCGGACGGGACGGGGGAGGCCCGCCATGAGGTGCCAGACGCCGGGATCGACGCCCGCCGCGCGCACCCGGACGAGGACCTCGTCCGCCCCCGGCCGCGGCCGCTCGACCTCCCTGAGCTGCAGCACCTCGGCCTCGCCGTACCTGTCCTGCACAACGGCCTTCACTGGGCCTCCCCCTCGGTCCGTGGGTACTGGAAGACGTCGTCGAGTGCGACGCCGAACACCCGGGCGATCTGGAACGCCATCTCCAGCGAGGGCGAGTACCGGCCCTGCTCGATGGCGATGACGGTCTGTCGGGTGACGCCGATCCGCTCGGCCAGTGCCGCCTGGGTCATCTCCCCGTGGGCGAACCGGAGCGCGCGGATGCTGTTGGTGACCCTGGTCGGCTTCACCACGGGCCGAACCCCCGCCGGTAGGCGGCGAGCTTCGCGGCCGAGCCGAGCAGGGCCGAGAGGACGAAGGCCAGGTACGTCGCATTGGCGATCCAGAAGTGGTCGGCGCGGAGCATGGCCAGGACGAGCACGGCCACTCCGCCGATCGCCAGGAAGGACTGGCCGACGTGGTCGCCGAACCGGTGGATCTCGCGGTCCCGCTGGTCCTTCTGCCGGTCGCCCTCCGGGGAGGCGAGCGAGACCGCGATGTGCAGGACGATCGAGGCCGCGATCGCGAGGCCGACGCTCCAGAGCAGGGCCGCCCGGTACGGCGCGGCGGTGAGCGGACCGGAGCCGGCGCCGCCGAGGACGACTGCCGCGTACGCCGCATAGCTGCTGAGTGTGACCAGGAGCATGATCCAGGCCCGCTTCTCTTCGACTGCCATACCGGAAAGGTAAAGCAGACCGGACATCGTGTCAAAGATTTTTTACCTGTCCAGCTCGGTCCGCGCACTCCCGCCGGACGGGTGAAGCCGTAGCGCCGTCCGGCGGGCCGAGGCCGGGCACGGCTCCGACCCGCGCATCAATGGGGCCATGGGCACCCCCGTCCCGCGCCGGCCCCGCCCGCACCCCGTCCGCCCGCCCGAACTCCTCGACCCCGCCGGTCCGGTGGACCCGGCCGACCCCGTCGACCGGACCCGCCCGGTCTGGTACGCCGCGTACGGCTCCAACATGCGCCGGGCCCGGCTGCACGCCTACCTCGCGGGCGGCAGCCCGCCCGGCACCGCCCGCCGCTACC
>NZ_JBEYFP010000734.1:0-2876 GCF_040634455.1 Kitasatospora sp. NPDC007106 | reverse complement strand
CTGGCCAGTCACGGCGCCGTCGTCCTCTCGGTCGACCACCCCGGCGACGCCGCAGCGGTCGAGCTCCCGGATGCCCGGCCGTACCGGGAGGACACCGTGCGGACGACCGTCTTCCGCGGCGACCCGCGGGACCAGCCGGCCGTGGCCCGCACGATGATCGACGCACGGATCGCCGACCTGCACCGTGTCCTCGACCGGCTCGGGCACGCGGCCGACCTGCCGCTGCCGCGCGGGCTGGCCGAGACGCTGGACCTGCGCCGTCTCGGCGTGTACGGGCACTCCGCCGGCGGCAGCGCCGTGACCGAGGTGATGTACGAGGACCGGCGGGTGCGTGCCGGGATCAACCTGGAGGGCCACCTGGACCACCCGCCCTCCGCGCCCGGCGCCGCCGCCGAACCGTTCCCGGTCACGGCACACGGGATGGACCGGCCACTGCTCCTGCTCGGCAGCGACGGGTTCACCCGCCGGCGGGAACTGGACCGCTCCTGGCTGGCCCTGGCCGCGCTCTCCGGTCGACGGGTCCGCAGCGCACGTGTCGCCGACGCCAACCACTGGATCTTCACCGACTACGCCGCGATGCTCCCCCAGCTCCAGGCATCCGGTTCGATGACGGCGGCGGAGAGGAACGCGCTGATCGGCACCGTCGACCCGACCGCATCGGTCCCCACGGTCCGCCGCACGATCCGCAGGTTCTTCGCACGGCACCTGGCCGGCCGCTGATCCGGAAGCAACGGCCGATGGCCGCATGGCTTCGCAGGTTCGCTCGATCACGCGGCGAGGGCCGGCCGGCCCTCCCCGGCGGACACCTCTCCCGCCGCGGACGCAGGGCACGCTCCTTGCGCCGGGCCGGGAGGACGTCGGGACGGCGGGCGTTGGCATTGCGTCAGCGAAGGTGGGCCTGCAGTGCGCAGGTCCGGACCGTGTGGTTCGGCTGGTTCGAGTGCACCGGGTGAACTGCCGGAGCGGCCCGAGCCCGTCGAACGCGAACGTGCGGTCGGGGAAACACTCCAGGACGTGCTCGATCCGCTCCGGCACGGTGTCGTGGTCGGGGTCGGTGGATTCCCTCCACGGTTCGGTGCGCCGGAAGGTGACGCCGCGTCGAGCAAGGGGGCAAGCCGGCCCGCGATCAGCCCTTTGCCGGACTCCGACCGCACAGCAAGCGGATAGTTCATCCGCATGTGCTAGCGTCCACACCAAGCGGATGACCTATCCGAATTTCGAGTGGAGGCATACATGCGGAAGACAGCCGTGGTCACGGCCGGGACGGCCGGCATCGGACTGGAGACGGCCGTGGGACTGGCGACCGCCGGGTACGCGGTCACCGTGGTCGGCCGCAATCCCGATCGGGGCGCCCGGGCGGTCGAGCGGATCAACGCGGCGAACCCGGCGCGTCCCGGCCGGTTCCTTGCCGCCGACCTCGGCTCGCTCGACGAAGTGCGCGTGCTCGCCGACCGGATCGCCTCCGACCACGCCGCCTCCGGAGACCCGCTGACCGTGCTGGTCAACAACGTCGGGGCGATGTTCCCCCGGCGCATGGCCCTGGACGGCATCGAAGCGTCGTTCGTCGTCAACCACCTCTCGCCGTACCTGCTGACGGAGTTGCTGCTGCCCACGCTGACCGCCGGCGCCCCGAGCAGGATCGTGAACGTCACCTCGGGCGCGGTCGGACTCGCCAAGCGCACGTTCGACGCCGTCGAGCCGCCCGGCGGCTACTACGGCTTCCACTGGTACGGCCGGGCCAAGCTCGCCAACCTCGCCTACACGCTCGACCTGGCCGCGCGACTGGACGGCACCGGCGTGTCGGTGTTCGCGGCCGACCCCGGAGGCGCCGCGACCGACATGACGAAGGGCACCATGACCGACCCCGGGATCGTCTCACCGGGCCTGCGGCTGCTGTGGCCGCTGGTGCGCCGCAAGTTCGAACGTTCCACCTCGGGTCCGGCGTCCACTGCCGCCGAGTCCTCGATCACCGCCGCCACCGATGAGACCCTGACCGGCCGGACCGGCGTCGTCATCGGCGCCGACGCCCGCCCCGCGGCACCGTTCCGCGCCGCGACCGACCCCCGCGTCGTCGAAGCCGTGCGCCGGCTCAGCGAATGGCACGCGCCCCTGCCGGCCGCCTGACCGCCGGCACGGCGCGGGCAGCGGAGACCATTCCGGATGGGCCATCCGAATAGCATGTCCCCATGACGACGCCCCTGCGCAAGGACGCGGCCCGCAACTGGGACCGGATCGTCTCCGTCGCCCGCACCCTGGTCGACCGGGGCGAGCCCCTGCAGCTCAACGACGTCGCCCGCCGCACCGGAGTGGGGGTCGGCACCGTCTACCGGCACTTCCCCACTCCCGAAGCGCTGTTGGAAACGGTGGCCGCCCCCTGCCTGGAGGACCTGGCCGTGCACGGCGAACAGGCCATGGCCGACACCGACCCCCGACGCGCGCTCGAGGGCTTCCTGCTCCGCACCGTCGAGGCCCAGGTCACCGACGCCTCCCTGGCTCCCGTCACCGCCGCGGTCACCGACGCACTGCCGCGCACCACGGAACTCAAGCACTCGCTCCGGTCGGCCGGCACCCGACTCCTCGACCGGGCCCGCGACGCCGGAACCGTCCGCCCCGACCTCGACGCCGCCGACCTCGTCCCGCTCATGTGCGGTATCGCCCACGCCGTCGACGTCCACGGCGGCACGCCCGCCGACCGCATCGACACCGCCCGCCGCTACCTCGCGGCGTTCCTGGGCGGCCTGCGAACCACGCCACCGAACACCGCACCACCGAACACCTAGGACACCGTCCGCACCACCGCGACAAGATGGCGAACGCCGCCGGCCGGCCGCCGCTCCCGACCACGCCGGCAGCCGCCCCCGTGCCGGGGGGCGGCT
>NZ_JBEYFP010000733.1:0-2881 GCF_040634455.1 Kitasatospora sp. NPDC007106 | reverse complement strand
GTGTCTCGGCATCATGCACACCTTGAGTCCGCTCGGTCCCCCGTTCACGAACGATAGGGTGGCCCGCCGCACACCGCCGGTCGGGCACCACCGGTCGGACGACGCCCCGCTGCTCCTCCCGTGGGCGTCGGCGGGTGGGCGGGCGTGGAGCCGCGGGGCTTCGTCCGTGTGTGCGATGCGAGGGCGTGCGCGATTGCCTGAGCGCCCCCGGCGCATTCCGAGGGTGCCCCGGTGCGGGGTGAGGTCGGCGCTGTGCCGTTCGCCCGGGAACGGGTCGGGAGTCGCGGTCACCGTCCCGGCGGCCGGTGTGGCGCGGCCGCCGAGGGGTAGCCTCCCGCCTCGATCCGTCGGCCGTCCCGGCGCGGCGGCCTGCACGGGGGGAGACGGACCATGACGAATGCCTGGCGGCGGGTGCGCCGGAGTGCGGCGGTGCTGGGGGCCGCACTCGCGATGGCCTGCGCGGTGCCGTCAACGGCGTCCGCGAGCGTGTGGGACGACAACACCGATCCGATGATCCGGTGCTCCGGCGACGCCAGGACCATCGCGAGCCTGCCGATGACCCCGGAGTACGGCGGACCGGTCGTCACCCACCTGGAGGTCCGCTACTCGCCCTCCTGCGGAACGAACTGGGTACGGGTCTGGAACCCCTACGCCACCGGCACCCACGAGTCGTACCTCACCATCCGCCGCGACCAGCCCGGCGGCGGGGGCAAGGTGACGGCCCGTCTGCGCGAGTACGGATACCAGTGGACCTACCAGATCTGGGCGCCCGGCTGCATCTACGTCTCGGCGGCCCTCGTCAACCTCACCACCCACCGCGTGGACGCGGGCGGCTTCAACCAGGAGGTCAGGGTCTGCTGACGCCCCTTCCGGGCGCGCTCGTCGCCGAGATCGCGGGGCGCCGTCACAGGCTCAGCAGCAGGTCGCGGACGGCGGCGGGTCGGGACAGGAACGGGTGGTGGCCGGCGTCGAGTTCGACGACGTCGTCGGCGCGGCGGGCGAATTCGCGCTGCAGGGGCGGCGGGGTGCCGCGGTCGCGGGT
The DNA here is from genome assembly GCF_040634455.1 of Kitasatospora sp. NPDC007106. NCBI lineage: Bacteria > Bacillati > Actinomycetota > Actinomycetes > Kitasatosporales > Streptomycetaceae > Kitasatospora > Kitasatospora sp. NPDC007106. The sequence continues at coordinate 1,839 of NZ_JBEYFP010000733.1, read as the reverse complement.
GCAGACGAGGTAGGTGGAGGGCAGCTGCTGCCAGGCGGCCGCGGCGACCGGTTGCCCGAGCACCTGGACGCTCTGCCGGGCGAGGTGGTCCGCGGCCTGCGCCCGGACGTCCGGGTCACAGTCCTGGAGGAACGTGTCCACGAGCAGGTCGGGGCGGACGCCGAAGGTGCCGGCGTCGGGGTCGACGTCGAGGAACGGGGCGGGCGTGCCGTCGCCGAAGTCCGACAGGCTCTGCCCCACTTCGGGGAGGTAGCCGGAGACCAGCACCAGGTGGCGCACCGCCCCGACACCGGCGGCGGCCTCCGCGGTGACGATGCCGCCGTAGCTGTGGGCGACCACCACGGTGGGTTCGTCGCCGTCCAGCAGGGCCCGCCGTACCGCCGCGACGTCCTCGGCGAGCCCCGGACCGCCGGTGCCTCCGGGCGTGCCCGCCTCGCCGCAGCTCGGCAGCGCCGGAGCCACGCTCCGCACCCCTCGTTCCTGCAGCAGCTCAGCCGTGCGGTGCCACCACCACGATCCGTCCCGCACGCACGCCCCGTGCACGAACACGACCCTCATCCGCGCCGCCTCCACGTCCGCCTCGGCCGCCCCGACCCGACCAACGGTAGACGCCGGCCACCGTCACGACCGGGAACCGGGTCGACGGGGCCGCGGCCCACGGGCGCCGGCAGCCGGTCGGTACTGTGATCCGGTCGATCGTCGAGAGGTGCCCACCATGGTTCAGAACGCGGCCGAGCCGCACGCCACCACGCGGCCGGCGCTGCTGCAACTGACCGGGGTGAGCCGCTCGTACGGCGACCGGGAGGTCCTGCAACCGGTCTACCTGTCGGTGGCCGCGGGTGAGTGCGTGGCGCTGGTCGGCCACAACGGGTCGGGCAAGTCGACGCTGCTGCGGCTCGCGGCCGGCCGTGACCTGCCGAGCCGGGGCACCGTCCGGTTCGACGGCCTGGCGATGGACGAGAACGACCCGCGGATCAGGGCCCGGGTGGCGGTCGTCGGCGACACCGTCGCCTGCTACCCCGACCTCACGGTGCGCGAGCACCTGCTGCTGGTCGCGGTCGCGCACGGGATCGCCGACGCCGCCGCGTGGGTCCAGCAGGTGCTGGAGGACCGGATGCTCGACGAGCGGGCGGACGCGCTGACCTCCGCCCTGTCCTCCGGGCAGATGCAGTCCCTGCTGCTGGCCTGCGCGCTCGTCCGGCCGCGGGACCTGCTGCTCCTGGACGAGCCCGAGCAGCGCCTCGACCCCGGCGCGCGCCGACGCCTCGCCGACCTGCTCAAGGCGGAACTCGCGGACGGCGTGGCGGTGCTGCTGGTCACCCACCACGCCGACCTCGCCCTCGCGGTGGCCGACCGGGTCGTGGTGCTGGAGGAGGGCCGCGTCGTCCGGCAGGGCGTCCCCGAGGCGATGCTGGCCGCGGAACTGCTGCTCGCGGAGCTCCCGGCCGCCGGGTCCGCGGGGTCCGCCGGGTCCGCAGGCGACGTGGACGGCGGGGAGGACCGGTGAGCGCCACGGGCGGCCCCGCGGTCGCCGCGGAGGACGGGCCCGAGGAGCCGGCCCTCGCGGCCGACGCCCCGCCCGCCGAGTGGAGCGACGCCGACGACTGGACCGACGAGGCGCTGGCCCTGCTGCGATCCCTGCGGACCCCGCACCGTCTCAACCGGGTGCGCCAGGTCGCGTACGCGCTCTACTGCACCGTGCTGATCCTGGTCGTCTGGGGAGGCGTGCCGAGCCTGGGCCTGTTCCTGCAGGCCGCGATGGGCGCCGACTACACCGGCGGCGGCCCCGCGCTGCTGGCCGCCGTGCCGGGCGGCGTCGCGGCCGCCGGCTACTACCTG
>NZ_JBEYFP010000732.1:0-2882 GCF_040634455.1 Kitasatospora sp. NPDC007106 | reverse complement strand
CCGGCTGGAACGGCACCCTCGCCCCGGGCGGCACCGCCTCCTTCGGCTTCCAGGCCACCGGAAGCCCGGCCGCCCTGCCCGCCTTCAGCCTCAACGGCCGGGCCTGCACCACCTGAACCACCCCCCACCGCGGTCCGGCCCACCGAGGGGGCGGGCCGGACCGCGGACCCCGTCCGGGCCCAAGGGCACAGCCCCCGCTCACCAGTCGCGGGTGGCGATCAACTCCTCGACGTCCGCGTCGGTGAAGCCGTAGGCGGCGGCGACGAAGGCGAAGTCCTCGGCGATCTCCTCCCGCGCGAACGTCTCGATCTCGCTGCCCGCCTCCTCGAAGGCCTCCTGCAGCACGTTGAACTCCTCGGTGGCGGCCTGGGTGAGGACGTACAGCTCGGCCAGGCCGGACGGCCGCTCCGCCTCGATCCGCTCGCACAGCCGCAGCAGGATGCCGCGGCCGCGGTCGACGACGGCGTCCGGGTAGTACGTGTCCGCGTTCAGGGCGCGCAGGAAGTGGTGCCGGGCGATCCGGTCATTGGCAATCGGCATGACGCCGATCCTGCCTCCGGGCACTGACACCGGGTACTGGCACCAGGTGCTGACGCCGGTCACTGACACCGGTCACCGACGCCGGACGCGATCCACCCGACGGTCCCGGCGCTGGCCCGGGCTGACGTCCGATCACTACAGTCACCGCTGTGACGATCGTACGTACAGAGTCGGAGGGTGCCCCGCCGGGCGCCGAGGCGCACCTGCCCCGGCCGCCCCGCCGCGCGATACCCGGCAGCCCGCACGGCTACCTGTGGTGGCTGGTCACCGCACAGCCCGGCCGCGCCGCCGGCGGTGCGCTGCTCGGCAGCCTCTGGATGGCCCTGCTGACACTGCCGCCCTACCTGCTCTCCCGGGCGATCGACCAGGGCCTGCAGGGCGGCGACACCCGCGCCCTGCTCGGCTGGAGCGCCGCGCTGCTCGCCACCGGGCTGCTGAACGCGCTGCTCGCCGGGCTCCGCCACCGCACCATGACCCTGATGCGCACCGACGCGCTGCTGCGCACCGTCGACGCCGTGGTGCGCCAGGCGATCCGGCTCGGCGCCTCGCTGCCCGGCCGGGTCGGCGCCGGCGAGGTCGTCACCATCGGCATCGGCGACGTGCGCACCCTCGGCATGGCGATGACCCCGGTCGGCCCCGGACTCGGCGCGGTGGTCGCCTACCTGGTGGTGGCCGTCCTGCTGTTCGACATCTCGCCGCCGCTCGCCGTGGTCGTCCTGCTCGGGGTGCCGCTGCTCGCGCTGGTGGTCGGCCCGCTGCTCGGCCGGCTGCTCGGCGTCGAGAGCGACTACCGCACCCGGCAGGGCGCGCTGGCCGCCCGGCTGGCCGACCTCGTCGGCGGCCTGCGGGTGCTGAACGGGCTGGGCGGCAAGGAGTTGTTCGCCGACCGCTACACCGCCGAGTCGCAGCGGCTGCGCGCCGAGGGCTACCGGGTCGCCGCCGTGACCAGCTGGATCCAGGCCCTCGGGGTCGGCCTGCCGGGCCTGTTCCTGGCCGCCGTGACCTGGCCGGCGGCCCGGATGGCGGCCCAGGGGACCATCACCGTCGGCCAGTTGGTGGCCGTCTACGGCTACGTCGCGATGCTGGTGCTGCCCGTCTCCTTCCTGATCGAGAGCTGCTACGACATCAGCCGCGGCCTGGTGGCGGCCCGCCGGGTGGTGCGCTTCCTCGCACTGGATCCCGCCCGGACGGGCGGCGGAACGGCCGCACCGACCGGGCCCGCCCCGCTGACCGACCCGGAGTCGGGCGTGCGGCTGCTGCCCGGCAGCTTCACCGCCCTGGTCGCCGCCCGGCCCGCCGAGGCCGCGGCCGTGGTCGACCGGCTGGGCGGCTTCGCCGAGTCGGCGGCCGACTGGGGCGGGGTGCGGCTGGACGTGATCGCCGCCGGCCCGCTGCGCGAACGGATCCTGGTCGCGGACAACGAGGCCGACCTGTTCGCCGGCCCGCTCCGCGACCTGCTGGCCGGACGCCACGAACCGGACGAACGGGCGATCGCCGAAGCGGTGCGCACCGCGGTGGCCGGCGACGTGGTCTCCGGACTGCCGGACGGGCTGGACACGCCGATCGAGTCGCAGGGCCGCAACCTGTCCGGCGGCCAGCGCCAGCGGCTGCGGCTCGCCCGGGCGCTGCTCGCCGAGCCCGAGGTACTGCTGGCCGTCGAGCCGACCTCGGCCCTCGACGCGCACACCGAGGCCGCACTCGCCGAGCGCCTGCGCGCCGCGCGCGCCGGCCGCAGCACCCTGGTCACCAGCACCTCGCCCCTGCTGCTGGAGCAGGCGGACACCGTCTACTTCCTGCTGGACGGCAAGGTCGCGGCCGACGGCACGCACCACGAACTGCTGCGCACCGTGCCGGCCTACCGTTCCCTGGTGGCCCGCGAGACCGGCCGGGCCGAGGAGGACGCGGCGGGGGAGCCCGCGGCTCACGCGGTCGCGGCCCACGGGGACCGGGACCGTCCGGCCGGGGTGGAGGTGGCCCGGTGAACCACCGACTGCCGATCGCCGACCGGGCCGCCGCCCGCCGTGCCGCACTGCGGCTGATCCGGCTGGAGCGCGGCGCCTTCGCCACCGTCCTGCTGCTCGCCACGCTCGCCGCCCTCGCCGGCGTGGCCGCACCCTGGCTGCTCGGGCGGATCGTCGACGCGGTCCGCGCCCACCGCGGCACCGGCGCCGTCGACCACCTGGCACCCGCGATCCTGCTCTGCACGCTCGCCCAGCTGCTGCTGGCCCGCCACGCCCGGCTGCTCACCCACCGCTTCGGCGAGCGGACCGCGGCCCGGGTCCGCGAGCAGTACCTGCGCCGGGCGCTCGCCCAGCCCAGCGCCGTCGTGGAGCGGGCCGGGT
>NZ_JBEYFP010000731.1:0-2884 GCF_040634455.1 Kitasatospora sp. NPDC007106 | reverse complement strand
CGGCACCCGGTCCAAGACCGTGGTCACCGATGTCGGGCCGGTCGAGGTCGACGTGCCGCGCGACCGGGAGGGCAGCTTCGAGCCGCAGATCGTGCGCAAGCGCCAGCGCCGGCTGACCGGGGTTGACGACATGGTTCTGTCGTTGTCCGCCCGAGGACTGACGCACGGCGAGATCTCCGCCCATCTGGCCGAGGTCTATGGCGCGAGCGTGTCCAAGCAGACCATCTCGACCATCACCGACAAGGTGATCGACGGGATGGCGGAGTGGCAGAACCGGCCTCTCGACCCGGTCTATCCGGTGATCTTCACCGACTGCATCCACGTGAAGATCAGGGACGGCCAGGTGGCGAACCGTCCGATCTACGTTGCCCTGGCCGTCACCGTCGAGGGCACGAGGGAGATCCTCGGTCTGTGGGCCGGCGACGGCGGCGAGGGCGCCAAGTACTGGCTGCAGGTCCTGACCGAGATCAAGAACCGCGGCGTTTCGGATGTCTGCATGGTCGTCTGCGACGGCCTCAAGGGCCTGCCCGACGCCATCGAGACGGTCTGGCCACTGGCCATCACGCAGACCTGCGTCGTCCACTTGATGCGCGCGTCCTTTCGATACGCGGCCCGCCAGGACTGGGACAAGATCTCCAAGGCGCTCAAGCCCGTCTACACCGCTCCCACCGCGAAGGCGGCCGAGGACCGGTTCCTGGAGTTCCAGGAGGCATGGGGCGAGAAGTACCCGGCGATTGTGAAGATGTGGTCCGACGCCTGGGCCGAGTTCGTCCCCTTCCTCCAGTTCGACACCGAGATCCGCCGGGTCGTCTGCACCACCAACGCGATCGAGAGCGTCAACGCCCGCATCCGCAAGGCCGTCCGCGCCCGCGGCCACTTCCCCAACGAGCAGGCCGCGTTGAAGTGCGTCTACATGGCCGTCATGGCGCTCGACCCGACCGGGGCCGGCCGCAAACGCTGGACCACCCGCTGGAAGGCCGCACTGAACGCCTTCGAGATCACCTTCGACGGCCGACTCTCAATCGGCCGCCGGTAGTACAAATCAAACCGAGTTACACCGTTGGCTGGACACACCCGGACCTGGTCATCCGCTACACCGGGGTGACCGGCGTCCAGATCGGGACGCCGAACGAGCCCTCGACCTGGGACGACCTCGGCACGCTGATCCTGGACGAGATCCTTCCCCACGCCCGTGGCTGCACTCACGAGATGGCCTTCAGGCCCAAGACTGTCATCGTCACGTGCAACGACATGATCGCGACATGGGTCGAAGCAGACTGCCCCGAAGGGGAATGAGGTCAAAGATCAAGCTTAGGTGAGGCGCCGGGCCGGGGAGGTCTTGCCAAGGGCGAGAGGGTGCCGAGCGGCACTGTCCCGTGTCAGGTGATCTTGACTGCTTACCAAACGATCTCGGCTGGGGCTTCCGCGTTCCTGGCTGGGTGAGAACCCGGTCTCAGGACAGCGGACCAGCCAGCAGCTGGGCGGCCAGGTCGTGCAGTTCGGCCACCGCCTCCTTCGTCAGCCCGCCGCAGTGCTCCTGTTGCTCCTCCGCGATATACAGCCATCTGCGGACCGGCCACAGCGGCGAGCCGGGATCGGCGGGGCACAGCTCGAGGCCGATCCGCTCGGCCGCCGCCAACGGATCGAGGCGGCCGTCCAGCAGGTCCCGCAGGCAGTACCGAGCCAGCGCCCAGTCGCGGGCCTCGGAGGTGGCGGGTAGCTGCAGCACCGGCCAGAGCTCCTGCTCCAGCTCGGCCAGCAGCCGGCGCGCCTCCAGAACGTCCCACTCGGGCAGCGCGCCGAGCTCCCACAGGCTCGGGGTGTCCGCCCCGCCGGCCAGTGCCGTCCAGGCAGCCTCCACCGCCGCGGCGACCGTCTCCGGACAGCCGGCGGTCCCGCGCTCCAGCAGCACCCGGCGCAGCGGTTCCAGTGCGTGGTCCAGCTCCATCGCGCGAGCGTAGCCGCCCACTCCGGCATGGAGCGAAGCGTTTTGATCCGGCGGCAGCCGGCTCACTCCGCCAGCACGGCATCGCCGTACGCCCGTGCGGCAACCTCTACTGCATCCCCGCCGCCGTCAAGATCGAGTGGAAAACGGTCAAGATCATCTGAAGCTGGGCAGGCGCGCTTGTTCATTTTACTGAACGCCATGTTCATCATCTCCGCTCGTTCGTTATAGTGAACATATGGTTCACCCGGAAGAGACACTTCAAGGAGCTGTCCAGGTCGCCACGTACCTGGATGACACGTATCTGGATCAGGCCGACACGCGGGTGATCGCCGTAGGCGACCGGGACGGTGCGCCGTGGGCTGCCGTCGAGCACTGCCTGTTCCACCCGCAGGGAGGCGGCCAGCCCGCCGACCCGGGCTGGCTGGACGATGGGGAGGTCGTCCCGGTCCGGGACCGGGAGTCGGGGTTGGTCGTGGTGCTGGCGCCCGAGGGCGGCCAGCTGCCGCTCCTCGCCGTGGGGCAGGAGGTGCGGGCGCGGATCGATGTGCAGGCCCGGATGACGCACGCTGCGCTGCACACGGCCGGGCACCTGGTCGAGGCGGCCGGACGCCTCCAGGGGTGGGAGATGCTCAGCAGCAACCACTTCCCCGGTCAGGCCCGCATCGAGTTCCAGGCGCCGCAGCCGGACGCCCGGCTGGCCGACCCGGAGGGGCGGGAGGAAGCCACCGCCGCTCTACGGGACGCGATGGCCGCCGCGATCGCCGACGATCTGCCCGTCCTCGCGCGGTACGAGGGCGAGGGGCGGCGCGTGGTGCACCTGGACACCCTGCACTGCGCACCGTGCGGCGGCACCCATGTGCGCAGCCTCGGCGATCTGGCCGAGGTGGCCCTGCCGACGCTGAAGGTGAAGAAGGGCCGTATCCGCGTGTCCTACTC
>NZ_JBEYFP010000730.1:0-2884 GCF_040634455.1 Kitasatospora sp. NPDC007106 | reverse complement strand
CTCCCGGCCGAAGGCCGGGGGAGGACTGCGCAATTGGGCTGCGGGTCACTGCGCGAACCAGGGGTCGGCCCGGATTCGTACGGTGAGCCACCCCCGGACTGCGCAGTTCCCCGCGCCCCTCTCGATCATAGCCATATCCTATGGTGACGAGCCTTTTCATGTCTTGGACGGCGGGTAGGTGCCTTTCCTAGCGTGGAGCGCATGGCTCTGGCGACTGGAACGCGTCGGCCGCGGCACGCCCTGGCGGTGCTGTGGGGTTCGACGATCGGCAAGAAGGCGGTGATGGCCGCCTCCGGCGCGGTGATGCTGCTGTACCTGGTGGCGCACATGCTCGGCAATCTGAAGATCTTCTTCGGGCCGGACGACCTCAACGGCTACGCCGCGTGGCTGCGCACGATCGGGCAGCCCTTCCTCGGACACGCCTGGTTCCTGTGGATCGCCCGGGTGGTGCTGCTGGTCTCCGTGGTGGCGCACGGCGTCGCCGCGTACCAGTTGAGCCGGCGCGACCTCGCGGCGCGCCCGCAGAAGTACGCGCGGCGGCGGGCCCGGTCCAGCTACGCGACGCGGACGATGCGCTGGGGCGGGGTGATCCTGGCGCTGTTCATCGTCTGGCACATCCTCGACCTGACCACGCTGACCGTGAACCCGCGGGCGGAGGAGGGCCACCCGTACCAGAACGTGGTCGCGTCCTTCTCGACCTGGTACGGCGGCGGGATCTACGTCGTCGCGATGCTCGCGGTCGGGCTGCACGTGCGGCACGGCTTCTGGAGCGCGGCGCAGACCCTGGGCGTCAACAACGCGCGCCGGGACCGGGTGTTGAAGGCGACCGCGAACGTGCTGGCGCTGGTGCTGACGGCCGGCTTCCTCGCCGTGCCGGTGGCCGTGATGATCGGAGCGGTGAAGTGACCCCGTACCTCGACTACGCCCTCGGCGCGCCGGTCGCCGACACCAAGGCACCCGCCGGGCCGATCGAACAGCGCTGGGACCAGCGACGGTTCGAGGCGAAGCTGGTGAACCCGGCGAACCGCCGCCGGCACACCGTGATCGTGGTCGGCACCGGTCTCGCCGGCGGCGCGGCCGGTGCGACCCTCGCCGAGCAGGGCTACCGGGTGGTGCAGTTCTGCTTCCAGGACTCACCGCGCAGGGCGCACTCGATCGCCGCGCAGGGCGGCATCAACGCGGCGAAGAACTACCGCAACGACGGAGACAGCGTGCGGCGGCTGTTTTACGACACCGTCAAGGGCGGCGACTTCCGGGCGCGGGAGTCCAACGTGCACCGGCTGGCGCAGATCTCGGTGGAGATCATCGACCAGTGCGTGGCACAGGGCGTGCCGTTCGCCCGGGAGTACGGCGGGCTGCTGGACACCCGCTCGTTCGGCGGCGTCCAGGTGCAGCGCACCTTCTACGCCCGCGGGCAGACCGGCCAGCAACTGCTGCTCGGTGCCTACCAGGCGCTGTCGCGCCAGATCGCGGCCGGCGGGGTGGAGATGCACCCGCGCACCGAGATGCTCGACCTGGTCGTCGTCGACGGCCGGGCCCGCGGCATCGTCGCCCGGGACCTGGTGACCGGGGAGGTGTCCACCCACCTGGCGGACGCGGTGGTGCTGGCGACCGGCGGGTACGGCAACGTCTTCCACCTGTCGACCAACGCCAAGAACTCCAACGCCACCGCCGTCTGGCGGGCGCACCGGCGCGGCGCGTGGTTCGGCAACCCGTGCTTCACGCAGATCCACCCGACCTGCATCCCGCGCTCCGGCGACCACCAGTCGAAGCTCACCCTGATGAGCGAGTCGCTGCGCAACGACGGCCGGATCTGGGTGCCGAAGGCGGCCGGGGACACCCGCCCGCCGGCGGAGATCCCCGAGGCCGAGCGGGACTACTACCTGGAGCGGATGTACCCGGCCTTCGGCAACCTGGTGCCGCGCGACATCGCCTCCCGCGCCGCCAAGGCGGTCTGCGACGAGGGCCGCGGCGTCGGCCCCGGCGGGCAGGGCGTGTACCTCGACTTCGCCGACGCGATCGCCAGGCTGGGCCGGGACACCGTCTCCGCGCGCTACGGCAACCTCTTCGAGATGTACGAGCGGATCACCGCGGAGGACCCGTACCGGGTGCCGATGCGGATCTACCCGGCGGTGCACTACACCATGGGCGGCCTGTGGGTGGACTACGACCTGCAGACCACCGTCCCCGGGCTGTTCGCGATCGGCGAGGCCAACTTCTCGGACCACGGCGCCAACCGGCTCGGTGCGAGCGCCCTCATGCAGGGACTCGCCGACGGCTACTTCGTGCTGCCGCCCGCCCTCAACGACTACCTGGCACGGCAGGGTTCGGAGCCGGTCGACCCGGGCGACCCGCAGGTCGAGGGCGTCCGGCAGGAGGTGGTACAGCGGCTGGACCGGCTGCTGGCCGTCCGCGGCGACCGCACCCCCGAGTCCTTCCACCGCGAACTCGGCCGGATCATGTGGGACGAGTGCGGAATGGCCCGCAACGACGCCGGACTGCGCCGGGCACTCGCCCGGATCCCCGAACTGCGCGAGGAGTTCTGGCGGCGGGTCACCGTCCCCGGCACCGGGGAGAGCCTCAACCAGCAACTGGAGAAGGCGAACCGGGTCGCCGACCACCTGGAGCTCGCCGAACTCATGTGCCTGGACGCGCTGCACCGCACCGAGTCCTGCGGCGGGCACTTCCGCGAGGAGAGCCGCACCAAACAGGGCGAGGCGCTCCGCGACGACGAGGCCTTCTCGTACGCCGCCGCCTGGGAGTTCACCGGCACCGGCCGCGCGCCCGTGCTCCACCGCGAGCACCTCTCCTTCGAGCACGTCCACCCCACCCAGCGGAGCTACGCATGAACCTCACCCTGCGGATCTGGCGGCAGGCCGGCCCC
>NZ_JBEYFP010000729.1:0-2890 GCF_040634455.1 Kitasatospora sp. NPDC007106 | reverse complement strand
CCGCAGCCGGTCGACGGTGGCCTGCAGCACGGACCGCTCGTCCGCCCCGGCGCCGTCGTCGGGCTCCGGGCCGGGCGGCGCCGCGGGGTGGTGTTCGGCGCGGCCTGCCACGGAGCCAGCGTAGCCCGGCGGCCGCGCCCGGCCCGCCCGAGCCGGTCGAGGCGTTCGGGGTGGCCCGCATCCCAATTGCGCAGTTCTCCCCCGGCCTTCGGCCGGGAGGTGCCCCCACGCGCCCTTGAGGTGCACTCGCGGTCTTCGGGTCATCCGGTCGGGGCGGGCCGGCGGGCGCCGTCCGAGCCTGCGTCGTCCAGGCGTTCGCGCAGCTGGCGGAGCGTGGCGGCGAGGATGCGGGAGACGTGCATCTGGGAGACGCCGATCCGGGCCGCGATCTCCGACTGGGTGTGGCCGCCCCAGAACCGCAGCTTCAGCACCGTCCGCTCGCGCTCCGGCAGTTCCTGCAGCAGCGGGCGGACGGACTCCCGGAAGTCGACCAGGTCGAAGTCCGCGTCGCAGGCGCCGAGGCGGTCCAGGAGGGAGCTGCCGGGCTCGTCCGGGCTGTCCTCGCGGAGCGCGTCCAGCGAGTCCGAGCGGTAGGCGCGGCCGGCGGTGAGGCCCGCGGCGACCTGGTCGGGCGCGAGTCCGAGCTCCTCGGCGAGCTCCTGCGGGGTGGGCAGCCGGCCGAGGTCCTGCTCCAGCCGGTCGGAGGAGCGCGCCACGGTCAGGTAGAGCTCCTGCAGGCTGCGCGGCACCCGCACGGGCCAGGTGGTGTCGCGGAAGAACCGCTTGACCTCGCCGGTGATCGTCGGGATCGCGTAGGTGACGAACTCGACGCCGCGCCGGTGGTCGTAGCCGTCCACCGCCTTGATCAGGCCGACCGTCCCGACCTGCAGGATGTCGTCCATGTCGGCGGCGCGGTGGCGGAAGCCCGCGGCGACGAAGCGGACCAGCGGCATGTTCAGCTCGATGATGGTGCCGCGGACGTAGCTGTACTCGTGGGTGCCGGGTTCGAGGGCGGCGAGGCGCTCGAAGAGCGCGTCGCTGAGGGCCCGGGCCTCGGCCTTGCCCATGGCCCGCATCTCCTGCTGGGTCGGGCGCGGGGCCGGGGCGGTGGCGGGTTCGACGGGCGCCGCAGGGGCGGCGGTGGTCGTGGAAGCGGCAACAGCGGACACGGGGAGTCATCTCCGTGGGGCGGGGGGACCGCAGGACGTGCGCGCACGGCGCAGCACGCTGCGGGGGGTGGGACACCCGGCCGCCCGACGGCTTCAGACGGTGGCGCCCCGGCACGTCGAGGTGCCGGAATCCCCGGCGGCCGACGGCCACCGGGTCGCGGAGGGGGGCAGCCTGGGCCCGACGCCTCCTTCTGGTCGTTCTACCCGCTCGGCGGGCCACTAACCGCACGCAGTGGATGAAACCGGAACAAGAAGGCTGAAAGGTGCGAATCTTCTGGTCGGCTGTCCGCGGATCGGCGGTGTCCGGCGGGTCCGCCCGGGTGGGCGCGCAACGGATCCGCGGGCTCGGCCCGCCTCTGGAGGCGGAGCGACTTCCCGGAGCCGCCGGGGGCGGACGGAGGTGACGGCGGTGGACGGTCCCGGCCTCTCCTGGCGTGAACGGCGGATACTCCGCCGGATGGAACTCCGGCCCGGCCAGGACTCGGACCTCGAACTGCGGCTCCGCACCATGCGGCTCGGCCGGTGGGACGGCGTCCGGCGGGCGCTGCGGCGGCTGCCGCCGTGCGCGCTGCTGCTGGCCGCCGTGTGCGCGGTGGGGCCGGCCACCGCGGGAGTCCCGGCCACGGCGGTGGCCCTGCGGGCGGTCTGCGGGACGGCGGCCGCGGTCACCCTGTTCGTCCTGCTCCGGGGCACCCGACGACACGCCCGCCGCGGGCGCCAGGAGTCGTCTTCCGAAGGTGCCCGGGGGTCGGTCGACTCGGAGGGTCGGTTGAGGTGCTCCCGCGCGCCCCTGGAACCGGCCACCCGAGCGCCCTTCGAGGACGGCTCCCGGGCCCGGGGCCGTCAGGCCCGGCCCAGGGCGCTGTCGTCGAGGGCGGCGAGCAGTGCGGCCGGATCGGCGTGGACCTCCAGGGCGCCGGCGGCGCGCAGCTCGCACTCCCCCACCCCGCCGCAGGTGACGGCGATGCACGGGACGCCGACCGCCGCGGCGGCCTGGACGTCCCACCGGGTGTCACCGACGAACAGGGCCTGGCCGGGGCCGGCCTCGGCCCGGTCGAGGGCCGCGTACACCAGGTCGGGGGCGGGTTTGGAGGTCTCGACGTCGTCGGCGCCGGTGGCCGCCCAGAGCACGTCCTCGGCCCCGAGCACCCGCCGCATCACCTCCAGGTCGCGTCCGGAGGCCGAACTCGCCAGCACCACCCGCCGCCCGCGTGCGGCGACCTCGCGGAGCAGGTCCGCCGCGCCGTCGAAGGCCCGCAGCCGGGGCCGGAATCGGGCGTAGAGCGCCTGCTGGGCGGCGCTGATCGCGTCGTCCTGCGAGTGGTCCCGGTCGGTGCCGAGCAGGTGGTCGAGCAGTTGGTCGCCGGCCATGCCGATCGCCCGGTGGATCCGCGCGGTCGCCGGCTCGTACCCGAACTGGGCGAGCGCCTCCGACCAGGCGATGGTGTGCAGGTAACTGGTGTCGAGCAGCGTTCCGTCGACGTCGAAGAGGGCTGCGGACGGCATGCTCTACTCCCTCCGGAGGGCCGGCGCGGGGACGGGCGCGGGCATGCGCAGCGTACGGCGCATGCCCGCGCCCGGCGTTCCGGACGTGCCGGGGCTCAGTGGCCGAGGCGGTGGATCAGACCATGCCTCCGCTGCGGCTGCGGCTGCGGGTCGAGATCGGGAGCGCGTCTGCGAGGGGTAGAGAGAGGTGGATTAGGAGTAGATGTCGGTGTACG